>CAZGKS010000151.1:0-2745 GCA_964526275.1 uncultured Methylobacterium sp.
CTGTTGCGGTTACCCATGAGGCTGAGCAGCATCTGGAACATGTTGATAAAGTTCAGATACAAGGTCAGCGCGCCCATGAGAGACCATTTCTGCATCAGGGCTTGGTCCCCGGCCACGGCATCATATTCCGATTTGAGGCGCTGGGTGTCCCATGCCGTCAAGCCCGCAAAGATCAGCACGCCGATCACATTGACCGCGAAGGCCAAGGCACCCGACTGCATGAACAGATTGACAAGGCTGGCGATAATCAGCCCAAACAAGCCCATGATCAGGAACTTGCCCATGCTGCTCAGATCGCGTTTGGTGGTGTAGCCAAACAGCGAAAGCGCGCCAAACGAGGCGGCCGTGATGAAAAACACCTGCGCAACCGAACCCAGCTTGTAGATCACGAAGAGCGAAGACAGCGAAAGGCCCATCACTGCGGCGAAGCTGTAGAAGGTGCCCATCAGCGCACCATAGCTCATACGCTCCCAGCGGAACGACATGAAAAGCGTAAAGCCCAGCGGCGCCAAGATAATGAGCCATTTAAGCGGGCTCACCCAAATTGCCTGCCCGAACGGGGTCAAGGCGATACGGCCAGAAGCCGTGCTGGCGGTGCCGAGCATGAACGCGCCGATGGCGACAAGCCCAGAGATCGCCAAGGCAATCGCCATATGGTTGTAAATACCGAGCATATAGGAGCGCAGGCCCGCATCGTATTGGGCAGCGCTCATGGAACGACCCATGCCCGCGGCATAAGGGGCATAAGCGTTGCGATCGAAATCGGCCATAGGAACCCTCTTTCGTACCAGACAGGACGCGCGAACGGCGCGACCGCCATGGGATGCCGGATCAACCGGCGTTGAATGCACCGCACCATACGATGCATGGTGATAATATGCACTGTTCTCAAAAAAATTCAAGAGCGAAGTTTAAAATCGTTCTCAATGGGCAAAAATAGATCGTTTTTTCTGGCTTTATGCAGGTATAAAAGAATTTAGACAAAAAATAAAAAACGATATTCTCTAATCGATCCTCAAGTATTCATACGATTTCTTGCCAAGCAAATGCCATGTTCCACCAATCCCTAAGATAAGGGTCAATATCAAGGCAGATAACGCCATCAAGGCTGCGGGCAATATCGGCAGGCTGAATTCGAGATTGAGGAGGCCCGTGACCACGTATTGCGCGGCAAAACTCCCGCAGACCAGCGCGAATACGATGGTTATTCCGCCCAGAAGGGCCAGTTCCGCCAACATGGCAAGGGTAAGCGTGCGGCGGGTTGCACCCAGCGTTTTGAGGATAACCCCTTCGCGCTGCCGCCTTCTGGCGCTGGCAGAAACCGCCCCGGCCAACACCAGAACCGCACTGGCAAGGGCAAGCACACTGGTTGCGCGGATGGCGGTGCCCAGTTGCGACACCAAAGTCTGGATGCTCTCCAGCGCTTCGCGCACGGCTATCGCCGATACGGCCGGAAACTGCAACGCAACTTGCCGCGTGATCGTGCTCTCCTGCTCGGGGGAAATCGGCGCCGGGAAGGTGAGGGTTGCCAGCACCCCATGGGGCGCCCCGGCAAAGGTGTTGGGAGAGAACACCATGGCGAAATTGATCCCCAAGCCCTGCCAGCGGACATTCCTGAAATTGGCAATTTTCGCCTCGATCGGTCGGCCCAGCACATTTACACGCACGCTATCGTGAAGCTTGAGCCCCAACCCTTGCGCGACATCTTGCGCAAGCGACACCAAGGGCGGGCCCTTGTAATCGGCAGGCCACCATTCCCCCGCCGCCAGCGTAGAGGAGGCTGGTAAAGCGGGCGCATAGGTAATGCCGCGATCCCCCTCCAGAACCCAAGCGATTCGCGGATCTGGCTTGATTTCGCTCACCGGAACGCCGTTAAGCGCTACAATCCGCCCGCGCAATTGTGGTACCTCTTCCAGCCGACCCTCCCGCGCCTGTTCGGTGATCAGCGTGCGGAAACGCGCCATATCGCGCACTGGCACATCGATGAAAAAGAAGCTGGGCGCAACGCCGGGCAGCGACGCCCGGAATTGACGGGTAAGGTTGAGATCGATCAGCGAGAGCATGACAAGCAGGGTCAACCCCAACCCCAGCGAGATGGTCATCGCCGGAACGAGCGAGCCTGGACGATGCAAATTCCCCAAAGCCAGCCGCAAGATCAGGTTTTCAGGATGCGGCAGCACGCGCGCCAGCCGCATAACCCCGCGTGCTGCCAAATGAAGCACCACAACAATCAACCCCGCCGCGCTCAAATATGCCAAGGCGATGCGTTTATCCGGGGCAAAGCCGATCACCAAGGCTATAAACAGCGTCGCCGCCAGCGCCAAGATCACAAGATCCACCGCGCCCAGAACGCCGGTGGTTTCTGCCCGCAGATCGCGCAACAAAGCTGCAACCGGCGTTTGCTTGGCCCGCAGCAGCGGCAGCATGGCAAATAACAGCAAGGTGGCGGCCCCGTAAGCCGCACCAATCCCTAACGCGCGCGGATCTGGCCGGATTGCCATGGTGAAGGGCAGCAATTCTCCCGCACACGCCGCTCCCGCCATGGGCAAGAGCGTGCCCAGAACCAACCCGATCGCAATACCGACCATGCCGAAGGCGCAAACTTGCGCCAGGGCGGAAGCGAATACAAAATTCCGGCTTGCCCCCAGGCTTTTGAGCGTCGCAAGGCGCAGCATTTGGTGATCCACAAAGGCGCGTACGGCATTGGCGACCCCAACCCCGCCGATCAGCAGGGCCGTGAGCCCT
>CAZGKS010000151.1:2755-5600 GCA_964526275.1 uncultured Methylobacterium sp.
CGCCAGAAACTGCGCAAACCGTTGGATTTGCTGATCGAGCTGCGGCGATGCCTTGGTGCGGGAGGCAACTTGCCAGCCCGAATCGGGGGATTGGCGGGCAATCTGCGCTAAAATCTGTTCGAGCGCGGCATTGGAGGTGGTATCGGCCAGATGCAGCCGATAGGCGTAGCGGGCAAGCGAGCCCTCCCGCAACAAGGGCGTCTGGCGGAGCGCCTTAGCGGCCACAATCACCCGCGAGCCAAACCCCACCCCGCCGGTTAGCCGGTCTGGCTCCTCGCGGATAATCCCGGCCAGATAGAACGGCGCATCGGCGATCGTGATCGCATCTCCGACCGCAAGCGCCAGCCGCGCAACAAGCGCGGGCGGTGCGAGCAAACCCGGCCGCCCCTGCGCGTCGGGCGCCAGCACCTTGCCCAAGGCAGCCGGATCGAGCACGCGCTGATCGGTCAAGAGGAGCGCGCCCAACACCGGATAATGCGTATCGACGCCTTTTATCTCGACCAAAGCGCTGTCATTGGCGGCATTGCGCGCCATGGCACGCGCCAGGACCAGATTGGAAACCGCGCCATACCGCGCGAGCAAGGCTTGTTCTTCAGCGCTGGCTTCGCGCTGCGCCAGGGTGAAGCTTGCATCCGCCCCCAGCAGGGTCCGGCCCTCGCGCTGCAATCCATTTTGAAGCGCTGACGACAAGGTTTCCACGGCGGTCAGCATCGCAACCCCGAGCGCAAGGCAGGCGATCAGCACCCAGAAACGGCGCAGGGAAACCGGAATTTCGCGCCGCACCAGCCGTAATAGAAGCCAAAAACGCGCCAAAACGGCCCAAAGGCGAGCTTTTTCCGGCGTATTGGGCCGCGTATCGGGCAGCATTGGGGGGGCGGTGTGGGTGTTTACCAAGCTCACGCGCCGCCCTCCAGCCGTTCGATCTGCCCGGCGCGAAAATGCACCCGCCGCGAACAGCGCGCCGCCAAGGCAGCATCATGCGTGACCAGCAACAAGGTTGTGCCGCGCTCGCGCTGCAAGCCCAGCAGCAGATCCATAATGTGTTGCCCGGTCACCTCATCGAGGTTGCCGGTGGGTTCATCGGCGACAATCAGCGCCGGGCGCAGCACCAGCGCGCGCGCCAAGGCCACCCGTTGCTGTTCCCCGCCAGAGAGTTGCGCCGGGTAATGGTTCAGCCGCTCGCCAAGCCCTACGGCCTGCAATTCGGCCCGCGCACGCGCAAACGCGTTGGCCTCGCCTGCCAGTTCAAGCGGAATAGCGACATTTTCCTGCGCGGTCAGGGTGGGCAGCAGATAAAATGATTGAAAAACGATCCCTATCCGGGCCCCGCGAAATTTCGCCAGCGCATCTTCCGACAAGGTGGTTAATTCCGTACCGGCGATTTTTACGGAACCGCTATCGGGGCGTTCCAGCCCGGCAAGGGTCATCAGCAGCGTGGATTTGCCAGAGCCGGAAGGCCCCACCAGCCCAACCGCTTCCCCCGGCGCGATATCGAGCGAAACCCCGCGCAGCACATGCACGCAAGAAGCGCCCTTGCCAAGGGTCAGATGCAGATCCCGCAGGGAGACGGCGGGAACTACGCCAGAAGAGACGTTTGAAGATGCCTCTGAAGGCGTGGAGAGCGTATGGGATACAAGCAAAGCAAGGCTCCTGTTGGTCATGAACCCTGTCCACGGCGAACCCCGGTGCAAGGGAAAAACAAAAAGATCAGGCCGTTTAATAGGCAGGCATTTTAGAGCAAAGTAAACGCATCAACAATACGCTGAAAAACATGTAGGCCTAAAACGTAACCCTTTAAAGAAGAAGATACGCTACATAATTTACGCTCTGATCCAGCTTTACGCGATGATCTTGGAGAAAAACAGCATGGCAGCGCAGCCTATCCTATCTGGTTTTGACATTCTTGGCGTACAAATCAGCAAAGCTGCGGCATTTTTGTGGCAGAAAACGCCTTTTCGCCCACAGGGGCGGCTGCATGCCCTCTATACGCGGTTTGCGGTGCTGGCGCTGGCCTGCCTGCTCCTCCTGCTCCTGACAGGCACGGCGACCGCGCAAGGTCAGGCGCCTCAGACCCCTCCGCCCGGACAGGCCAACGGGCTCGCTGCGCCTCAGCCCCCCGCAGACAGGCCGAAAAAGCTGGTTATCTTGGGCGATTCGCTCAGCGCGGGCTATTTGCTCCCCGCCGCCGATGCCTACCCTGCCCAGCTTGCGCGCGCGCTGCGCACCGGCGGGATTGATCTGGAGGTGATCAATGCGGGGGTCTCCGGGGATACCGCCAGCGCCGGGCTGGAACGGCTGGATTGGTCGGTTGAGGATGGCACCAGCCATGTCGTGCTGGCCCTTGGTGCCAATGACGCGCTGCGGCTGATCGATCCGGCGATTACCGAGGCGGCGTTAGAGGCCGCGATCATGCGGTTGAAAGCGCGGGGAATCCGGGTTTTTCTGGTGGGGATGCTGGCGCCGCGCAATAATGGCGCGGAATATACCGCCAAGTTTGATGCGCTCTATCCGCGCCTTGCCGCCAAACATGGCCTGCCCCTATACGCGTTTTTTCTCGACGGGGTTCTGGGCAATACCGCGCTGACCTTGCCGGACGGCATGCACCCCAACAAGGCAGGTGTTGCCACGATGGTTGCCCGTACCCTTGCGCCCGTGATGGGCTGGTTAAACGTACCCTGAGGCGTGGAAGGGCTAAACCTTGCGAAGCGCGCGTAAAACCATTTGCAAAAACGTTTGCGGTGCGGCAAAAGTCTAGCGCATAAGGCTTGCTCACGCTTCGTGAAGCATAAAGCGGGCATGGATCTTGTGATGATGCGTTGCCTGAAGGCGCGTTTCAAGGTCCTCG
>CAZGKS010000152.1:0-5432 GCA_964526275.1 uncultured Methylobacterium sp.
ATTTGTGGCGCGGTTTCATGTCGAGCGCGAATTCTTCAAACGCAAACGCGACGGCACCCGCGCCAATACCAAACCGGATGGACAGGCATCATGACCCCGCCGGAGGATGAACAAAGCGGGTTTCTTTCCCGCTGGTCGCGCCGCAAACAGGCGGTAAAGGCGGCCCAAGAGCGCGAAACACGGGCGGCTAACCCCTCACAGGCGGCTTCGCCCATGCCGGTGCGTGTGGCGGCACCTGCGGGAGATACCCCCGCTCCTGCCGCCCTCACCCCTGCCCCCCTCTCCCCTGCCGCGACCACCCTTGCCGAGAGCACGCAACCGCCGTCCGCCCCACCGTTTGATCTGGCCAGCTTGCCCGATATAAGCACCCTCACGGGAGAGAGTAATATGGCCGCCTTCATGCATCAACACGTGCCAGAAGCGCTTCGACAAGCGGCCTTGCGCAAGGTCTGGGCGCAAGATGCCGTTTTGAGCCAACCCTTCGGCCCGCTCGATTACGCCTGGGATTTCAACGATCCAGCGTCCTTGCCGCATGGCTTTGGCCCCATGGAGGCAAACTTTGACACCGCCGCCATGGCGCGGAAAATTTTTGGCGAGAGCGAACCGGAAACCGATCCTAAAACGGACCACGCCGCCTTGCCTGAAGGCGGGCCGGAGAGCGAAACCGACCCTACACAGCCGCTATCGCCCGCGCCTGCTTCGCCGCTCGATACCCCCCGCCTATCGGAGCCCGCTCCCGTGCCAAGCGCGCCGCAGCCCCTTGCGGCAGGGTTTTCCTCCCCTTGTCTCAAGGTGGAAGCTACTCCAAACCGGGGCCCGCCCGCGACCGTATCGCGCCTTGGGCCAGAAGCACCTCCGCCGGAGCCGACCCCTTCTGTTTCCGCACTCGGTAATCCTGAACCGCCCGATCCGGATCCTGCGCCGCCCTTCCGGGCGCATGGGGGAGCGCTGCCCCGCTGAAAACGGGATAAACCGGCATCCCGCCCGCCTCGGCGGGGTGCCCGCGCGCCCATGCCAGGCGCAAGCCTCTCAGCCAGGCGCCCTTGCCATTGCCCCGGTTTTGCGCTAACGGAAAAAAGTTGACTTCCACCCTTGGAGGGAAGCGGCATCCTGGCCGGAAGCTTTTTCCGGCTTTTTTGTTGGAGAGAGACCATGTCAAATATCAAGCAGCTTGCGGCGCAACGCCGTGAGGGGGCTGGTAAGGGGGCCGCCCGTGCTGTACGTCGTGAGGGCCGCGTTCCGGCGGTGATTTACGGTGGCGGCCAGGCGCCTGTTACCATTTCGCTCGATTTCCGCGAGACCAACCGCCTTATCTATGCCGGGCATTTTCTGACCACCTTGTTCGAGATCGACGTGGCGGGCGAAAAAATTCGCGTCATTCCGCGCGATTACCAGCTCGATGTCGTGCGCGATTTCCCGATCCATGTCGATTTTCTGCGCCTTTCCGCAGGCGCGCGCGTGCGCGTGGAAGTGCCGGTGCATGTGAAGGGGCAGGAAGTCTCCCCGGGTATCAAGGGCGGCGGTTCGCTCAACCTGGTCCAGCATTCGGTGGCCTTCATGGTGCCTGCCGATAACATCCCGACCGCGATCACCATCGATCTTTCCAAGGCGAAAGTCGGCGATTCGATCCATATTTCGTCGGTTATCTTGCCGGAAGGCGTTCAGCCGATCACCAAGGGCGATTTCACGATCGCCACGATCACCGGCACGAAGGGCGAATAACCGCAAGGTTCCGGTCGCGATTGTTTTTAAAGCCGCCGTGCAAACCGGCGGCTTTTTTGTACGCCACGGATCCCCATATCATAGCTCTCCCTGTTCATAGCTCTCCCTGTTCCGGGGTGTCTGTTGAATAGATAAACCGCCTTGTCGCCCACCCTTCGCATTGGCGAAAAAGCAATAAGGCGCTAAGAAAGGCCGCATGCGGCCTTTTGAGCCTGCGGCTTTCCGTTAAAACTACGTTTTGGTCTGGAAATAGCATGATTCGCCGTCTCTCTTCCCCTGTTGGCGCGCCTTCACAGCGGCAATTGCGCGTGGGCGAACAACTGCGCCATGTTCTGGCGGAGGTGTTTGCGCGCGGGGATCTGCATGATCCTGAATTGTTGAGCCTGCCGCTTTCCGTGCTGGAAGTGCGCATGACGCCCGATCTCAAACAGGCAACGGTTTTGGTGTTGCCGCTGGGCGGGCGGGTTCTGGGCGGCGAGCAAGCCGAAATCCGGCTGATCGAAGCGCTTAAACGCAGCGCGCCGGATTTACGCCATTCGGTTGCCACGCGCCTGCGCGGGTTGAAATTTGTGCCGCAATTGCGCTTCCGGCTGGATGATCGCTACGATGAAACCCAACGGATCGAAAAACTGTTCCAAGATGCGCATGTCTCACAGGATTTACACTCCCAGGATTTGCCCGCGCTCAAAACAGCCACAGATCCCCACGCCCATGAAGATTGATTTGACATCGCCCCCGTCCCGCGATTAGGCAGGGCGTTTAGGCAGGGTGCAAGGCTTCCAGGCCTGCCCGCCCCTTGCCCCGTGCTTGCCGGTTCCGCTGGTCAGGCAGTGCAGGGTTCTACCCGTTTTCAAGTATGGTTTTCCCCGTTTTTCAGCCTCCTACGGATCAGCCGGTTTCCATGAACGAATTTTCCACCGAGTCCCGCCGCCCCAAAGCTCCCCGCTCTTCCGACCGGGGGCCCCGTGATCGCAACGCGCACCGCCCCAAACGGCGGGATACCCGGCGTGATGTGCATGGTTGGCTGATTTTTGACAAACCCGTGGGCATGACCTCCACCCATGCCGTGGCTTTGGCCAAACGCGCCTTCAACGCCAAAAAGGCGGGCCATGCCGGCACGCTCGATCCACTGGCTTCCGGGTGCTTGCCGATCGCTTTGGGAGAGGCAACCAAAACCGTGCCCTATGTCATGGAAGGGCGCAAAGCGTATCGCTTCACCGTGACTTGGGGTGCCGAAACCACCACCGATGATACCGAAGGCACCTTCACACAGACCTCGGACCAACGCCCGACCCATGCGCAGGTGGAAGCCTTGCTGCCCCGCTTTACCGGCGTGATCTTGCAGGTACCGCCGAATTTTTCGGCCATCAAGATCGGGGGTGAGCGTGCCTATGATCTGGCGCGCGAGGGCGAAACGGTCACCCTGGAACCGCGCGAGGTGATTATCGACACGCTGGATCTGATGCATCACGACGGCGCAACCAGCGTGCTGGAGGCAACCTGCGGCAAGGGCACCTATGTGCGGGCGATTGCGCGGGATCTTGGACGCCTATTGGGGTGCTATGGCCATGTAACGGCCCTGCGCCGCACCCGCGTTGGCCCGTTTGTGGAACTCGATTTCGTGCGGATGGAAGACCTGGCCCCCGCCTTGCAAAATCTATCGGGCCCAGCCCCGGATGCGGTGGCCGAGGTCCCAACCGGTGTTGCGGCACAGCCTGAGCCGGGCATACTGGCGGAAGTTTCCGCCCCCGCCCCCCCCGCCTTTGACGTGCGGCTGCTCGATGATCTGCTGGCGCCGGTCGAGCAGGGGTTATGCGATCTCGAAAGCCTCACAGTCAGCCGCGAGCAGGCCAATCGCTTGCGGCGGGGGCAGAGCATCTTGCTGCGCGGCCATGGGATACCGCCTGCCGAAGGCCCGCTCGCCGTGCATTCGGAAGGTGAGCTGGTGGCGATCGGCCTGTTTGAAAAAGGCGAGGTCCACCCGCACCGTGTCTTCCAGCTGTGAGGTCTTCCAGCTTTGAGCCGGTGAAAGCATAGCGGGCTATGCCTTTTTGACCCAGCGGTCTTTTTCTTGCTGCCAATAGGTCACGCCATGCCCGGCATCGCGCCAGGTTTTCCACGCAGCGCGGGCCTGCGTGAGGGCGGCTTCCTCTGTGCCATCGAACATCAGGACCACGCGGGTATAGGGGGTCAGATCGTCCGGTAAATGCGCCTGATCGACCAGAAACAGCACATCGGGCTGGTTGAAGGCGACAGGGGGCTTCCCCGCTTCACTCAGCGCCAGCAAAGCAGGCTCCTCGCGCAAGGTATCGGGGTCTTCTCCCCCTTCCAGCAGGGTATGGGGCAGAAAAGCATCGTCCTTATAGGTCCATAAGGCGGTATCGAGGATAGCCAACCGCTCGCGGGTGCCGGCCATAACCACGGCGCGCCAGCCACGCTCCAGCGTTTTTTCCAGCAGGGAAGGGAGCGTTTTATCCGGTGGTTGGCCGTCCAGATGATAGAACAAAATATCAACCATGCTCTCTCCTGAAACAGGTCAGCAAATAAACCGCCGATGCCTGCGCAATTTTGAGACGAAGTTTACAGCCTCTTTACGTCCTTACGGCATAATGCCCTAAAATGACACAGCGCTTTTGCGCATAACCCGCGAGATTTTCCCTTCATGAGTGCCACCCTTCTGGTTGTTGATGATGATCTGGTCCAGCGCCGCCTGTTGAGCGAAGCGATTCGGCGGTTTGGGTATAATGTGGAAGCCGTAGAGGGTGGCGAACAGGCTTTGGCGCGTCTTAGCGATAAAAACGCAGCCCCGGTTGATGCCATGATTCTCGATCTGGTGATGCCTGAACTGGATGGCATGGCCGTGCTGGAACGGTTGAAAACCTTCGATCATCACCCCCCGGTCATTGTGCAGACCGCCCATGGCTCCATTGAAACCGTGATCTCCGCCATGCGGCAGGGCGCGGTGGATTTTGTGGTCAAGCCCGTAGGGGCGGAGCGTTTGGCGGTATCGATCAAAAATGCCTTGCGCGTCGATGCCTTGGAGGGCGAAGTGCGGCGCCTGGCCAAACGCGGCGGCGGCGTGCTGGGCTTTGGCGATTTGTGTTCCGGCTCGCCGGAAATGGCACGCGCCATCCGGTTAGGGGAACGGGCGGCAAAATCTGCCATTCCGGTTTTGCTGGAGGGCGAATCCGGGGTTGGCAAAGAGGTTTTTGCCCGTGCCTTGCAGGGCGCTTCAGATCGGCGTGGCAAGCCGTTTGTAACGGTCAATTGCGGCGCTATTCCGGCCAATCTGGTTGAAAGCATCCTGTTCGGGCACGAAAAGGGCTCGTTTACGGGTGCAACCGAAAAACACGCCGGCAAGTTTGTTGAAGCCAATGGCGGCACCTTGTTTCTCGATGAGGTGAGCGAACTGCCGCTTGAAGCGCAGGTCAAGCTGTTGCGCGTCATTCCAGAGGGCGAGGTTGACCCTGTGGGCGGGCGGCGCACGGTGAAGGTGGATATAAGGGTTGTTTCGGCCTCCAACCGCAACCTGCTTGAAGCCGTCAAACAAGGGCGTTTTCGCGAGGACCTGTTTTATCGGCTCAATGTTTTCCCGATCACCCTTCCGCCTTTGCGCGATCGACGCGAGGATATTCCCGCTTTGGCGCGGCGGTTTCTGGCGCGGATTGCCGCCGAGGAAGGGCGCAACATCCGCGGGCTCAGTGCTGAGG
>CAZGKS010000153.1:0-5403 GCA_964526275.1 uncultured Methylobacterium sp.
GTTTCGTGGAGTTGATTTAAACGACCACTCACTTCTTTATCTTGCGAAAGAATATCCAGACGATCTCGATAGAATCGAGCAATTTTTTCCTTTTGTAAAAGCACTCGTTAAGCAGTACGAATTTTATGGACTGAAACATAAAATAAATAGGGTGTGAAATGCTTAAAGAATGGCCCACGGAAAGAATACCAAGAAAACAAAGCAGTTTCGCTGACTACAACCCAAGAGTTCTCACGGCAGCTACAAAGAAAAAGCTGAAAGCAAAAGCGAACCCCTTCCGCCGCGAAGCGAAAGCCGTTCTCCTCCCCAAAACCCTTCCCTTGCGGCGGGCATTCGCGCCAATCAGAGCTTTACACATACCCAATTGGTGCTGATCGAAATACTGGCGAAGGAGGAAATGGAGCGCCGGAAGGCGCAGCGCCCGAACAGCGATGAGGCGCATGCGGAAATCGAGCACCTGGAGACGTTGGCAAGTTCAGCCCGCGCCTTTTATCTCGCGCTTGAAACCCCCGATAAACCCGCGGAAAATGCTGTTCTGGAAGAAAAAGCGAACCAGTTTTTCGCGCCCTTTGTTGAGGTATGGCAAACCAAAGGCGCCGAGGGATTGTGGGCGGCTTATCCCGTCGTTGTTATCCTTGTGGCGACCCAAATTGCATCCATGATCGGTGTGAACAGCACGCTCGCTTTTGTGGCGATGACTGGTGTCGTCACCAAGGAAAAGGTCTCAAGCATCTTTAAAGCTTGTGCGAGCGTTTTAAAACCGCTCAAGGGATAAGATTCGCGCCATCCGCTTTTAACCGCCCCAATAAAAAACCCGCCCTTGCGGGCGGGTTAAAGACTATCGCATACAGCATCGCCTTAAAGCATGGCCTTGGCTAAAAGCTCACCTGCTAGAGCGTTTCCGGCGAAGATTGAGTCCCCCTGAAACGCTCTCTCTTTGTTTTGACGCAATTCCGGACGCGAAACCGGTTCCCACTTTCGCTGGAATTGCTCTCTCTGCGCTGGCTGGCGGCCACGCACGGGCGGCGTGAACACCTTTGGCGGCTTTGCGCCTTATTTTGCGCGGGCGCGCTGCTGCCCCAGGCCCATTTTCTTGGCCAGTTGCGAGCGGGCTTCGGCATAATTGGGCGCAACCATCGGGTAATCGGACGGCAGGCCCCATTTCTCGCGGTATTGCTCCGGTGACATATTGTATTGCGTGCGCAGATGACGCTTGAGAGACTTGAACTTCTTGCCGTCCTCAAGACAAATCAGGTAATCACTGCTGATGGATTTCTTCACAGGAACGGCAGGCTTGGAGGCCTCCACCGGGGCTTCTGCCGCCGGGGTACCCACGCGCGCAAGCGCCAGATACACCTCGTTGATCAGGTTCGGCAGGTCGGCCGCCGCAACCGTGTTGTTGCTCACATAAGCAGAGACGATCTCAGCTGCAAGCTCAATATGATCCCCGTTTTCCATTGTCGCGCTCATTTTTTCCTCTTATGTTGCGAAGATCTTTGCGCTTCTGCCCCCAGCCTTCGCCAGCGACAGATAAAAGGCGCAAAATGCAAAGCAAATATGATTCGCTTTGCCTTATTTATTAACGCCTAAGGGTTTTTTTGAATAAATCAATCTAGAAAAGATTAACTTTGTGTTTTTTATCGATATGGAGACCATTCCAAGACAAAAATCCTGGTGTCAACTGGCCGAATTTTATTGCTTTAAAACAATATTCTGTATGTATTTAAAGCATAAAACTTAATATTTTTTGTTATATTTCATTTATTTAGCACTTTTTCTCTGCCCATGAAACCCTGCCGGGCAATGCCTGTGATACCCCTTCAGGGTATAAATCATTTTCTTTGAAGCACCCCAATTTACCCGCCAAGATTAGGCACTTTAACCCAATTGACACCAAATCGGTACGTGATCCGACGGTTTTTCTTCCGCGCGCAGGTGTTTATCAATGCCCACGGCCTGCAAACCCTTTGCCGCCAGCGGCGAAAGCAGCAGATGATCGATGCGGATACCGTTATCGCGCGGCCAGGCCCCGGCCTGATAATCCCAAAACGTGTAAAGCCCGCCCGCCTGCGTGCTCGCGCGCAGGGCATCGGTAAAACCCAGCGCAAGAAGCGCGGCATAATCGGCACGGGTTTGCGGCAAAAACAACGCATCATGGACCCAGGCTTGCGGATTTTTAGCATCCAAAGCGGTGGGGATGACATTATAATCGCCCGCCAATACCAGCTTTTCTTCGTAGGGGAGCAAGGTGCGGGCATGCGCGGTCAAGGCGGCCATGAACGCGGATTTATAATCGTATTTGGGGCCCGGCACCGGGTTGCCATTGGGAAAATAGATGCTCGCCACCCGCAAGGCCTCGCCCGGCAGCGAGACGATTGCTTCAAGGTAACGCGCCTGTTCATCGGCAAAGCCGGGCAGGCCACGCTCGGTCAGTTCAAGCGGGAATTTCGAGAGGATCGCGACGCCATTGAACGTTTTCTGGCCATAAACCAGCACATTATAGCCCAACGCCTCCAGATCTTCGCGCGGGAAGGCTTCGTCCATACATTTGAGTTCTTGCAGGCAAACCACATCCGGTTGCCGGTCTTTAAGCCAGCGGCCAAGATGCTCGATGCGCTGGCGAACGGAATTGACGTTGAACGAAGCCAAAATCATGGGGTTTGCGACTCCGGTTCAGCGGCAGAGAGGTGTGGCTTGTCCGCGTTGGCGCTATCCTTGCCCGGCATGCGCGATAGGCTGCGCACCACCGTAACGGAACAGGTGGATTCGGCCACCAACTGCGTTGAAACCGAGCCCATATAGCGCCGCACCCCGCCCGAACCGCGTGCGCCGACAATCAGGTGGTCCACCGCGTTATTGGCAGAAAAAGTGAGCAGGGCCTTGGCAGGATCCGGCGATTCGAGCACGTGGAAGGTGATCCGTTCGGGCGGTAATTTGAGTTGCTCCGCCCATTGCTTGAGCTGCACCAGCCGGTTGACATGGACCGAGGAGCCATCGTTCTCGATCAGGGTATCGATGCCGATCAGCGCGGTTTTGAGCACATTGACACAGGCCAGACGCGATTGCGGCGCCGTTACCAGCAGGCGTTGCACCAGATCATGCAGGGCATCATCCACCGGGGCGCCATCGGCCGACAAATCCACCGCCACCATGAGGATCGGCGCGGTCGCGGCATGGCGGTAATTTTCAATATGGGTGAGCGGCGCCTTGCCGGAAAGCTGGAAACGGCCCGCCAGCTTATTGCGCAACCAGGAAATCTTTTCGCGCGTTGCCCGCGCGGTCAGTTTCACGTGTTCAGGATGTTTGAGATCAAAGGCCAATTGTTCCGCGCGGGGGTAACGCCGCTCTGGCTTGACCTCCAGACAGCGCAGAATAATCTCTTGCAAATAGCCCGGCATATCCTTGCGCAGCAGGCGCGGCGGCGTGGGCGCTTCGTAAAGCCGACGCAGCAGCGCCTTGGTGGTGTGTTCCGGGTTGCCGAACGGACGCTCGCCGGTGGCCAATGTATAGAGCAGCACGCCCAGCGCAAAAATATCGGAACGCGGCTCTTCGCGGATTTTCATCACCTGTTCGGGCGCAATATAGGGGGCCGTGCCCATGGGGACGCGGAATTCCTCGGCCAGCAAATCCGGCAGTTTAAGATGCCGTGAGAGCCCGAAATCGATAAAGACCGCCTCACCGCTGGGACGAAACATGATGTTGGAGGGTTTGAGGTCCAGATGCACCACATCTTGCCGGTGCAGGCTGGCAAGGGCGGTTGCGATTTTTGCGCCCAGCGTGGTTACCTCTTCAAGCGGCAACGGCGCCTGCTTGAAGCGCTCCAGCAGCGAATCGCCGGAAAGGCGCTCCATCACGATATAGGGGGCGTGCGAGAAATCCCCCAAAGCGAGGCATTGTGGCACATGCGGGCCGGAAAGGCGCGGCAGGATCATCTGCTCCTGCTCGAAGCCGACAATCATGGTTGGGTCATCACCATCGAGAATAAGCGGGATTTTCATCACCAGCGGAACAGAGATATCCGGTTTGGTCACTTCCCAGATTTCCGCCATACCGCCTTGGTGGATTTTCTCTCCGATCAGAAACCCATCGAGTTCCGTGCCGGTTTCAAGCTGCATACGGGCCATGCGATGATCTACCTTTGTTGTCCGGGCGTCTTATAGCAATGGCCTTGGATGCTGACGCATAAGGCCCTTGAAGAAAACGAAAATACCTTATTCTTATCAAAGCATACGATCTTTTCGTGACGAATACCTTCGCAAGGAATACCAAAGACGGCTTTCAGCGATCTTTGGTCTTATCTATGCAGCAAGGATGGGTAACGACACCCCCCTATTGTGGCGCGGTAACACGTCTTGCACCCTTGATCCATGCTTGGGATCAAATTGTCCCATCCTTATTTGAACCCCCCATCCTTATTTGAGCCCCATACGTATTTGGGGCCCCATGAAATGAGCCCCCTGCTGGCTTATTATCGCCCATTGAGCAGCCTTGTGGCCAAGGCTTCCGGCAAACCGGCATCGCGCAGTTTGCGGCAGGTTTTGAAGTGATCATAGGCTACGCGCTCAAAGGTGATGGTCTGGCGCTTGGTGTCGAGAATGCCGTAAGCTGCCGCCGTATTGCCATCGCGCGGTTGCCCCACCGCCCCCATAACCGCCAGCCAGACCTGGCTTTTGACCAGCGGGATTTCTACCCCGTTCATGGGCACATGGCGGGTCGCGGTACCGGCAGAGGTTAACCGCCACACTTGCGGCACATGCACATGGCCCACAACCGTCACCCTTGCATCGGTAGCGCGCAAGCTGCGCTCCGCCTGATCCGGACCGGTAATGTAATCCCAATTGCGCGGGGCCCGCGCGCTGGCATGCACGAGCAGCAGATCGTCCAGCCGCTCGGTTTCGGGCATCAAGGCTAAAAACGCCTTCTGCGCTGCCCCAAGCCGGGGCCGTGTCCAGGCAATCGCCGCCTTTGCCACCTGGTTCATATCCGGGGAGGGGTCTTCAATCGCCGCATCATGGTTGCCAAGCACGCGCAAAGCGCCTGCTGCGACCAGTTCCATGGCTTTATCGCAGCAAAATTCAGGATCCGGCCCATAGCCGACAATATCGCCCAACAGGGCGATGCGGTCGATTGCCTGCGCGGAAAGCTTTGCCAGCACGGCCTCAAACGCTTCCCTATTCGCGTGAATATCTGAAAGAAGGGCTATCCGCACGCACGCCTCCTTGTTGTGGTGTCTCCCGGGTTGTGGTGTCTCCCGGCGATGCTTCTGGCCGCTCCGCGCAGGACGCATCTTGCTCAAACCGCTGCTTGTTTTTCTTGGACAGTAAAGATCGCGAAGAAAAGTCCTGACCCTAGAGCGTTTCCAGCGATGGTTGAATCGCCGAAAACTCTCTATCTCTTTGTTTT
>CAZGKS010000154.1:0-5382 GCA_964526275.1 uncultured Methylobacterium sp.
GTCGGGGTCCGCTCCAAGCCTGTGCGTTCAAGGCCTGCGCGCGGCTCTGGCTTGCCTGCATTTTCAGGTGCAGCTTGGAGCGGGGAAGGGAATACGCCCCCCCCAGCGATCAAAAAGCTGAGCACACTCAAGCGAATAAAGGCCAAGACGTTGCCCCCATGCGCCGTGAAGGGCCGGCGCAGTTTACCCCAGACCGAACCGAGGCGCGCTTGCGCGGTCATCCCACAGACAACAGGAATTATAGGAAAGACCATTCCGCAAGACTCAAACGGTAAACGAGAAAATGCATATTAACGCTTTAAACACCGGAAGTCTTGAACAAGTGTTAACCATGTTGCGAGAAAATTGCCTCATGTTCGCCCGCCTGATTCTGTCCGTGCTTGGCCTGACCATGGCCGCTTGTGCGCCGGTTCCGCGCCTGATGCCGCATGCGCTTGGCGTGCCCGCGCCTGTTTATTCTCTGGAACCGGGCGATAAAATTTTTGTGAAGGTTGCCGGGCAGGAGCCCCTTTCCGGCGCGCATACCTTAGATTCCGGGCGCAGCATCACCTTGCCGCTCATCGGCGCGGTGGCGGTAGAGGCGGGCAGCACCCCCACCGCCCTTGCAGAGCGGATCGAGCAGCGCTTGCGGCAAGGCTATTTGCGCGCGCCCAAGGTTTCGGTCGAGATTGCGGAAATGCGCCCGGTTTACCTGTTCGGGGCGATTGCGCGCCCCGGCCCGGTTGCCTATCGCCTCAATATGGATGCGGCCATGGCCATCGGGCTTGCGGGCGGCCTCTCGGCGCGGGCGGAGCGGCGCTACCTTGAAATCACGCGGCAGGTGGATGGGCGCAAAGTGCAGGTTGCCGTGCCGTTCACCACGCCGCTGCAACCCGGCGATCATCTCTGGCTGCGCGAACGCCGCGGCTTTTTGTGGTTCTAGCGCAATTCCAGCGATCGCTGGAACCGGTTTTGCGTCCGGAATTGCGTTACAATAAAGAGATAGAGCGTTTCAGGCGATTCAACCTTCGCTGGAATTGCTCTAGAGCGTTTTTGCTGTTGATGATTTCATCAAGAGCAAAAGACGCGTTTTTCTACAAATAGATAAGAGCGTGATGTGTTTCCATCAAAACACGTCTGCTCTAGGCTTACTTGCGGGCAAGACATACTATCCAGAACACGTTCTATCCAGAACACATTCCAGTTTGCCTGAAAATTCAAATGGCCATCGTATACAAATGGTTTGTATAAAAGCCCTGTTTTGCTGTGCTGTCGCTTGCGTGCCCTGCTTTTTTTTATGGAGCTGCCCTCATGGATCACGCCGTTTATTCGCCTGCTTATGTGCAAGAAATTCTCACACAAACCCGCTCGGTGGCGATTTTGGGGGCTTCGAGCAATCCCGCGCGCGCCAGCTACGGCGTTGCCCAGTTCTGGCGGGATAAAGGCCGGACTATCACCCCGATCAATCCGGGAATGGCCGGGCAGAGCCTGCTCGGCGCGCCGGTTGTCGCCACCCTTGCCGATCTGCAAGCGCCGGTGGATATGATCGATGTGTTCCGCTCGCTTGACGCCATCCCCGGCATTGCTGCGGAAATTCTCGTGCTGCCCTGGCGCCCCAAAACCGTCTGGCTCCAGCTTGATCTTTATGACGAACAAAGCGCGGCAAAACTCGAAGCCGTCGGCATTCAGGTGGTGATGAACCGCTGCCCGAAAATCGAGTGGCCGCGCGCAATGCCGTGATGAAAGGCACAGCCTACCCCAAGGTACAGCCTGCTCCCAAGGCACAGCCTACCCCCAAGGCACAGCCTACCCCAAGCGCCTCCTGCATCCTGTGGGGTTGGCGGCGGCCTTACAGCGGGATGGAGCAGAAATTCGGCGTCAAAAATTTGTTCTTCAAAAAGAACAATCCGTCTTGACGAACGATTTATCCTGTTTTAAATAACGTCCAACGCTTTCCCAACCTCTATTGCCCGCCAGCGTGCGGTCCCAGGAGCTTCCCATGTCCGAGAAAAACGCATCTCCAAAATCTCCCGGCTTTGCCACCCTTGCCGTCCATGCGGGTGCCAAGCCCGACCCCACCACCGGCGCGCGGATCACCCCGATCTATCAAACCAGCTCGTTTGTGTTCGAGGATGTCGATCATGCTGCGTCCTTGTTCGGGTTGCAGGCGTTTGGCAACATCTATACCCGCATCGGCAACCCCACCAATGCGGTACTTGAAGAGCGCGTCGCCACGCTGGAGGGCGGCACGGCGGCTCTAGCGGTGGCCTCCGGCCATGCGGCCGAGCATCTGGTGTTCCACACCCTGCTGGAGCCGGGCGATGAATTCATCGCCGCGCGCAAGCTTTATGGCGGCTCGATCAACCAGTTCAACCATGCCTACAAGAAATTCGGCTGGAATGTGGTCTGGGCGGATGGCGAAGACGCCGCCAGTTTCGAGCGCGCGCTAAGCCCCAAAACCAAGGCGATTTTTATTGAATCCATCGCCAATCCGGGCGGGGTGGTGTTCGATATTGCGGCCATTGCTGCCGTGGCGAAAAAGGCGGGCGTGCCGCTGATTGTGGATAACACGCTGGCGACCCCGTATCTGGTGCGCCCATTCGAGCATGGCGCCGATATTGTGGTGCATTCGCTCACCAAGTTTCTGGGCGGGCACGGCAATTCCATTGGCGGGATCATTGTCGATGGCGGCTCGTTCGATTGGGTGAAATCGGGCAAATTCCCCTCCCTCACCACGCCGCGGCCGGAATATGGCGGGCTGGTTCTGGGCGAAACCTTCGGCAATATCGCCTTCGCCATTGCCTGCCGGGTGCTGGGTCTGCGCGATCTTGGCCCCGCGCTTGCCCCCTTCAATGCCTTCCAGATCCTCACCGGTATCGAAACCCTGCCGCTGCGCATGCAGCGCCATTCCGATAACGCGCTTAAAGTGGCGCAATATCTGGCCAAGCATCCGGCGGTAGCGTGGGTGTCCTATCCCGGCCTTGCAGGCGATAAATACCACGCTCTGGCGCAAAAATACGCCCCGAACGGCGCAGGCGCGGTCTTCACCTTCGGCCTCAAGGGTGGGTATGCCGCGGGCACCGCCTTGGTGGGCAAACTCAAGCTGTTCTCGCATCTGGCCAATGTGGGCGATACCCGCTCGCTGGTCATCCACCCCGCTTCCACCACACATAAGCAATTGAGCGATGCAGAGAAAACAAAAGCAGGCGCCGGGCCGGATGTCGTGCGCCTCTCCATCGGCATCGAAGATGCGGGCGATCTTATCGCCGATCTCGAACAGGCGCTGCAGGGCTAAAGGCCGCGCGTATTGAGGCGTGAGAGCGGCATCCGATCAAACTGCGTCGGTTTCTGCTCTGATCTCTTCGTTTTACGCATCCTCTTGCTCAAAAACCGGTATCCATTTTTTGGGAGGATGCTTCTAGCCGCTGCGCGCGACCGGTTCGCCCGCGCGCAGCGCAACCAACCTTGCCCAATGCCGCACGGCAGAAAACAGCACCAGCAGGCCCATAATCTGGTGCAGCATCCCCGCCCAGAGCGGCACCACCAGCACCAAAGTGATAATCCCCAAAACGATTTGTCCGGCAAGGGCATAGACCAGATGCCGCGCTCCCCATTGCGCGGCCGTCCCGCGCGCGGCATAAAAATGCCATACCGACAGCGCGCCGAGCAGATACGCGCCCAGCCGATGGTTGAACTGCACCAGGGTCGGGTTATCCACAAAATTCTCCCAAAAGCTTGGCATGACAAATAAGTTACCAGCGCTTGGGATCAGCGCGCCATCCATCAGCGGCCAGGTGTTATAGGTGAGCCCGGCGCGCGAGCCCGCCACCAGCGCGCCCAGCGCCAGTTGCGCCAGCACCGCAACCACCAGCCAGCCCGCGCCGCGCTTTACCCCGCGCCGTGTGAATTTGGGCCCCCCCAACCCGCCAAGCTTGGTCGCCAACCATACGAGCGCGGCAAAAAACACGCTGGCAAACACCAGATGCAGCATCAGCTTAACCGGCGCGACCGCGATCATCCCCGGCTTCAGACCAGAGGCGACCATGATCCACCCCACCGTGCCCTGCAACCCGAGCAGCAGCCCCAGCGCGAAGGTCAACGCGGCCAGCTTACCTTTGATAACCCCGCGCAGCCAGAACCACAAAAACCCGCCGAGCATTACCAGCCCGATCAGCCGCCCAAGCTGGCGATGCCCCCATTCCCAGGCATAAATGAACTTGAAATCCGCAAGGCTCATGCCCGCATTGAGCAGCAGATATTGCGGGCTTTGGCGGTAGCGCGCAAATTCGGCGAGCCAATCCGCCTCCCGCAGCGGGGGGATTGCGCCGGTAACCGGCCGCCATTCGGTAATCGACAATCCCGAGCCGGTAAGCCGCGTCAAACCGCCCACGGCGACCATCAGCAAGGTCAGCCCCAGCAACACCTTGAGCCACAGCACAAACGCCCGCCGCGCCTGCGGCTGCAGCAACGACATCAGCCCTTGCCCCGCCCAAGGGTCGGTATCCGCAAAATCAATCCCGGTATGGGCCAAAGCTTCCGGCGGGGCGGGCATGGCAGCGGGGGCGATAGCGGGGAGGATGGCGGCACCCGTTTCAGGCGTTTGAGACATGGGATCCTTCCTGGCGGATAGGGGAGCGTTTGGCATCGGCGTACGAAATGCCTGAGTAGAAATTAAAACCCTATTTCCAGAAAAATGCAATCAAATATTAAAGATAACAACTCATGAACTTAAAGTAAAAGTTTGTGTAAATTAGATGTAAATATGAATAAAAAAATCTATTTGCAAAATAAAAATAGATAAAAACAAATTTTACTATTGAAATTCATTTTTTTGATGCTAGGTTACATCGTGCTCAACTCACGTGAGCGTAGCAATAAAAATGGAGTAATAAAATGGCTTACAAATTAAATTCTGTGGATTTAAGCGCCGATTTGTTGAGAGACAGATCGACAAACTCAAACGACCCCAATATGAAATTAAATTAAAATTTAGATCAAAATATCAATTTTTATAATCTAAATTGGAAGATTGCACGCGATTACATTGCTGGCACGGGCAATGATAAGATTGAAGGTGGATATTCTGCTGATAAATTGGATGGCGCAGATGGTAACGATTATTTATATGGAAACTTTGGCAATGACACTTTGATTGGTGGAAATGGCAACGATACCTTGAATGGCGGTGCAGGCTCGGATCGTCTTGACGGTGGGGACGGTATTGATAATGCCCTATTTGCAGGAAAAAAAGAAGATTATAAATATAAATATGATGCAACAGACGGATCCGTTACTGTAGATTACAGAGGAAACGGAACATTTGTTGACAAGATGTATAATGTTGAAGAAATTTCCTTTACTAACGGCACAAAATTTGCTGTCAGAGACGTTGTTCCACAATTG
>CAZGKS010000155.1:0-5349 GCA_964526275.1 uncultured Methylobacterium sp.
GCCCAAACTGTCGCCCACCAGAATGAAATCGGCATAGCGATCCACAATCGCGGCCGTATGCGCATGATAAGAGGTAAGGGAGACAATCGGCTCCCCCCCCTTGCGCGCCCGGATTTGCGGCACAGTAACCCGGCGAATGGCAGCATGTGAGGACATGATATATCTCCTGAAGAAAAAATTACGCCGCCAGCACGCGCTGGTCGATCAATAAAACCGCCCCGAATCGCACCGCCAGCAAAACCACTACCGGCTTGTGCAGCGGGCCGGAAACCCGCGCCAGCGTAGCCGCATCGCGCATATCCACCGCCTGCACCAGCGCGCGTGGTTCGGCGGCGAGCACCGCCCGCACGCCCCGCAGCACGCGCGTAACCGGCACGCCCGGCTGCGTTTTCACCATGGCTTCCGCCGCAAACAGCGCACGAGAGAGCACCACAGCCGCCGCCCGGTCTTCTGGCGAAAGCCGCACATTGCGCGAAGACAGCGCCAATCCATCTGCCGCGCGCTGGGTCGGCACGCCGATAATGGCCACCGGCATATCGAGATCGCGCACCATCTGGCGGATAACGCAGAGCTGTTGATAGTCTTTTTCGCCAAAGCAGGCAAAATCCGGTTGCACGATATGGAACAGCTTGGTCACAACCGTCGCCACACCGCGAAAATGCCCCGGCCGCAGCTTGCCGATCAACACGCGCGCCAATTGCGTGGTTTCCACAATGGTTTGCGCGCCTGCGGGGTAAATTTCCGCAACCTCGGGCAAAAACACCGCATCCACCCCTGCTTCGCGCAGCAAAGCCAGGTCGCGCGCGGAATCGCGCGGATAGGTGGAGAAATCCTCGTTGGGCCCAAATTGCGTCGGGTTGACAAAAATCGACACCACCACGCGCAAGGCCCCGCCCTGCCCGGCTTCGGCTTTGGCCCGCGCGACCAACGCCAGATGACCTTCATGCAGATACCCCATGGTCGGCACAAGCGCGATCCGCGCCCCCTCGCCGCGCCACAGCGCGGTTTGAGCCCGCATCTGCGCTTTTGTGGTGATAACCTGCATGCCCGCCCCCATCTGGTGCATCCGCCCACGGAAACTAGCGCATAACCCGCCTTGCGGAAACCGGAATTCTTGCCCTAATTCTTGCCCTGCCCCCAAAGGGGCGGCAACACCCGGCACGATTGCCCGCAAAACCACCTTTTCAGCAGCGCGCGCACCTGTTATAGCGGCCAAAGGCGGGTATGGCGGAACTGGTAGACGCGCTGGATTTAGGTTCCAGTGCCGCAAGGCGTGGGGGTTCGACTCCCTCTACCCGCACCATTTATGACATTTTGCGCTCCTCTTGGCGCGATTAACCGTGTTTTCTTAGGCCAAGACGATTGCACAAGCGCGCAAGGTCGTCTAGCAAAGCCACAGCAAGCTGCCACGCGGCAGTGTTTTCAGGGCAACCCCCACAGCATACAGGTTTTGGACATGCAGGTTACGCAAACCCTCGCCGAAGGCTTGAAACGTCAATTCAACGTTCAGGTGACCGCCGCCGATCTTCGCACCCGTTTTGAGGGCGAGCTGGAGACCATCCGTGGCCGTGTCAACCTCAACGGGTTCCGGCCGGGCAAAGTGCCGGTAGCCCATCTCAAACGCGTTTATGGCAAATCCCTCATGGCCGAAGTTCTCCAGAACGCCGTGAACGATGCCAACAAGGAAATCGTCGAGAAAAACGCGCTCAAGCTGGCCGCCGAACCCAAGGTCAACCTGCCCGAAGACCAAGCGGTCATTGAGCAGATCCTCGACGGCAAGGCCGATCTGGCCTTCTCGATCGACGTGGAAACCTTACCAGAGATCTCCGTGGTCGATGTCTCGGACCTCGAACTCACCCGTCAGGTCTGTGAGGTTCCTGAAGCCGATATCGACAGCGCCATCCAGCGCATGGGGGAGGCCAACCGCGCCTTCACCGACCGCCCGGCCAGCGAAGCCGCGCAAAACGGCGACCGCCTGACCATCGATTTCGTCGGCACGCTCGACGGCGTGGCCTTTGAGGGCGGCACCGGTACCGACACCCCGCTCGTGCTGGGCTCCGGCCAGTTCATCCCCGGCTTTGAAGAGCAATTGCTGGGCGCAAAAACCGGGGATGCCCGCACGGTCAAGGTCACCTTCCCGGCGGAGTATCAAGCCGCCCATCTGGCCGGCAAGGCAACCGAATTCGCCGTCACCGTCAAGGCGGTCGCAGCGCCCGAAGCCTTGGTGGTCGATGACGCGATGGCGCAGAAATTCGGCCTCGACAGCGTCGAAAAACTGCGTGAAGCGGTCAAGGAATCCCTCTCCGAAGAAATCAACGAGCGCTCGCGCGCCAAGCTCAAGCGCGCCTTGCTCGATGCTCTGGATAAGCGCTACACCTTTGATCTCCCCCCCACCATGCTGGAGGAGGAATTCGCCTCGGTCTGGCGGCAGGTTACCGCCGATATGCAACGCAGCGGCGAAACCTTCGCGGAGGGCGATGAAGATAAACAACGCAGCGAATACCGCGCTATCGCCGCGCGCCGCGTGCGGTTGGGCCTCGCTTTGGCGGAAATCGGCCGCAAGGCAGAAATCTCCATCGGCGACCAGGAAATCACCCAAGCTTTGGTTCTGCGCGCCCGCCAATTCCCCGGCCAGGAGAAAATGGTGTTCGATTATTACCGCAAGAACCCGCAGGCTCTGGCCGAAATCCGCGCCCCTCTCTTCGAGGAAAAAGTGGTCGATCATATCCTTGCAGGCGTAAAAGTAACCGAGCAAACGGTTGCGCGCGAAACCCTGATGGCCGAGGAAGAAGACGCCGCGTAACACCCGGCACGGCGCAGCATCCCTTCGGCGGCGCTGCGCCCACTGGCCTTGACCCCGCCCGCCAAGACCTCGCTCGCCAAGACCCCGCTCGCCAAGACCCCGCTCGCCAAGTGAGGCGGTATCCGACCACGCAATTGCGCAATATTCAAGAAAAACGCCTCCGCCCACCCGCCATGCTTGGGCATGCACCAATAAATTTGCCGGTACCGGTATCAGAAAGCCTTAGCCTCGCCCACCAAGCGGGGCTGTATCCGCACGCTGCTCAAACCCAACCTGCGCCTATCGCCCATCCCGCAAAGCTTTGGCCATTTGGTCCAGAACCGGCTTGAGCAAATAAGCGAACAGCGTCCTCTCCCCCGTCAGAATAAAAATTTCCGCCGGCATGCCGGGCACCAGACGAATATTTCCAAGCTTTTTCAAATCTGCCTCCGCCATCCGAACCCCAACCACATAATAGGCTACGCCTGTTTGCTGTTCGGTTGTCGCCGCTTCAGCAACCCTGAAAAGGGTCCCCTCGATTTCAGGGGTTGTCCGTTGATTGAGCCCGGAAAACCGTATCCGTGTTTTTTGCCCCACGTGAAGCAAGTCCCGCTCCGTTGTTGCCACCCGCACATCCAGGATAAGCACAGGCGGATCCGGCACAAGCGTCATCATGGTTTCACCGGGGGAGACGACGCCATCAACCGTATGGATCGACAGGCCATGCACAATACCACTCACAGGTGCGCGAATTTCAATGCGGCGCAAGGCATCTTCGGCCGCATGCCGTTTCTCGGCCAATTCATGGATCCGGATCTCAACATCCCGAGTTTCCCGCGCAATTTCGCTCACATTATCTTTGTCCAGCTGCGCCATCTGAACCTCGATTTCAGCAATCTTGCCGTGGTTTTGCGCAATTCTCGCGCGCAATTCGCCCACACTCCCCTCAAGGCGAAACACATCCCGATGCAGTTCCGAGCGGCGCGTACGCGTAACGAATTTATTCACAACCAAAGTCTCGATGGCATCACGGTCATCGCGCGCAAACACCAACTGCCCGAGAAGCGCGCGTTTTTGTTCTTCTAACCCAGAGATTTCCTCCCGGGATTGGCTTATCCGTTCCATGAGCTGTTGTTTCTGGCCAGATCGCGCGCTCACTCTGGCCGCAAAAAGGCTTTGTTCCCCCATCCATATCTTTTGGGTCTCCGGATCCTCGTTTTTTTTAAGATCGGGAGGTAATTGGAACGCAAGCGCTCCGTCGCGTTCGGCACTCAAACGCGCATGGCGAATACGCAACGCGGTCAGTTCATTGACAATCACCGCCAGATTAACGCGGGTTACGCTATCACTCAAGCGCAGCAAAATATCTCCTGCCTTGACCTGTTGGCCTTCCTCTACTGCAATCTCTGCGATCGTTCCGCCTGTAACATGTTGAATCTTTTTGACATTACCATCAACCGCAACCGTGCCCACCGCAACAATCGCCCCATCCAGCGGGGCCAGATAACTCCATAGCGCAAGGCCCCCGACAACCAGAGCAACAACGCCCATCATGCGAACCATAAGATGGCGTATCTGGGAAAGGGTATCAACCATGCAACAGATCCAATGCTCCGTACCGCGTATCAGGATTTAGGCGGCAGGAGATATTTACGTTTAATGTCATCGCGTGGACCAAAGGCAACCATTTCGCCTTGATGCATCAGCAACAGAAAATCAACCGTTGCCACAGCGCGCGGGCGATGCGCAACCACAATCGCAATACCGCCCCACGCTTTCACCGCCTCAAGCGCTGCGACAACCGCGATCTCTCCCAATTCGTCAAGATTGGCATTCGGCTCATCCAAAACCACCAGAAAGGGGCGTTTATAGAGCGCGCGCGCGAGCCCAAGCCGTTGCTGTTGGCCGGCAGAAAGGTGCCTCCCCCCCTGCCCCAAACGCACATCATACCCCCCCATCGCCTTGACATGCTCATGAAACCCCGCCGTTTGCGACGCCGCGATGATATCCGCCTCCGTTGCATGGGGATCAAAACGCGCAATATTCTGGGCAAAGGTGCCATCCAGCAATTGGACATCTTGCGGCAAATAACCGATCGCCTGCCCCAAATGCGCCTGCGACCATTGCGAAATATCCGCCCCATCCAGCCGGATGCTCCCCGCTTGCTGCGGCCACAAACCAACTAGTGCCTTGATAAGGCTGGATTTTCCGGCAGACGATTGACCAATGACCCCAAGCGCCTGCCCTGCCGCCAGATTAAAGCTCACCCGCCGTGCAACCAGCGTCCTTGTGCCGGGAATGGCAACACTCACCCCTTCGACATCTACATTTTTGGAGGGCAGTTCCAGTTCAAACGGCGTCAAAACAGGGGCTTGCCCCGCAAGGATTTCATTGAGACGGTGCACGCCGTGGCGCGCAGCGGCCAATCCACGCCAGGCACCAACAATCTGATCCAGCGGTGCAAGCGCTCGCGCCGCGATCAGAGAACTGGCAATCAAAGCCCCCGGTGACATCTGCCCCTTGATGGCCAGATAAGCCCCAACGCCAAGCACGCTGGATTGCAAAAT
>CAZGKS010000156.1:0-5318 GCA_964526275.1 uncultured Methylobacterium sp.
GCTTGAGCGTGCCGCAATATCTGGTGCGCCTGGCCACCTCCGCCACCACCATCATCAATGCCGCCGAATATGGCCGCACGATTTACGACCTCGCCATGCGCCGCCAGCTCATCACGATCGGCGAGGAGATGGTCAACCGCGCCTATGATTCGCCGGTCGACGAATCCCCGCGCATGCAGATCGAGGATGCCGAACGCAGGCTGTATGGCCTGGCGGAAGCAGGCCGGTTTGAAGGCGGGTTCCAGACCTTCGCTTCCGCTTTGGTGCAGGCTTTGCACATGGCGGAAGAAGCGTATCGGCGCGACGGCCATCTCTCCGGCACCGCCACAGGCCTAAGCGATTTCGACCAGAAACTGGGCGGCTTGCAGCGCTCCGATCTGGTGGTGCTGGCGGGCCGCCCGGCCATGGGCAAAACCGCGCTTGCCACCAATATCGCCTATAATATCGCCCGCGCCTGGCGCGGCGAAAAACAACCCGATGGCACGATCAAAACGGTCAATGGCGGCATTGTCGGGTTTTTCAGCCTTGAAATGTCGGCCGAACAACTGGCCACCCGTATTATCGCCGAACAATCGGGCGTGCCCTCCTTCAAGATCCGGCGGGGGGATGTCTCGGAGGAAGAATTCGGCCGCCTGCATCACGCGGTTGCGGAAATGCAATCCATCCCGTTTCATATCGATCAATCCGGCGGTATTTCGATCGCCCAACTTACTGCCAGAGCGCGCCGCCTCAAGCGCCAGCATGGGCTGGACCTGCTGGTGGTGGATTATCTCCAGCTTCTTTCCGGCGCGGGCAAAAAAGGCGATAACCGCGTCCAGGAACTCACCGAGATCACCACGGGGCTCAAGGCGCTCGCCAAGGAGCTGGCCGTGCCGATCGTTGCGCTCTCGCAGCTCTCGCGCCAGGTGGAACAGCGCGACGACAAACGCCCGCAACTCTCCGACCTGCGCGAATCCGGCTCGATCGAGCAGGATGCCGACGTGGTTTTATTCGTCTACCGCGAGGAATATTATCTCCAGAACAAGGAACCCAAACCGGGCACGGAAGAGCATGTAAAATGGGTAACCGAGATGACACGCGTGCATGGCAAGGCGGAAGTGATCATCGGCAAGCAGCGTCACGGCCCCACGGGTTCCGTGCAATTGCAGTTCGATGCCAATGTCACCCGCTTCTCGACCCTCGCCAAGGAGGAATACATGCCGGAACGGCTGGAATGAGCCATCCGCATAAAGCCCGCCTCACCCTTGATCTTGGCGCGCTGGTCGCCAATTGGCGGGCGCTTGGCGCGCGCGCGGCCCCCGGCAAGGCGGCGGCCGTTTTGAAAGCCAATGCCTATGGCCTGGGCGATCTGGAAGTTGCCACCGCGCTTTATGACGCCGGATGCCGGGTTTTCTTTGTCGCGCATGTGGAGGAAGGCGTGCGCATCCGCGCCGCTGCGCCGCAAGCGGATATTTATATTCTGCATGGCTATGCCCCGGATGTGCGGCGGCTTTATGCGCTTCACCGCCTCATACCCGTGCTCGCCAGCCCGCAGGAAGTGGCGCTGTGGCAGCAAAGCCCGCTTAGCCAAGGGGCGGCCTTGCAGGTCAATACCGGCATCAACCGCTTAGGGATTGCGCCGCAAGAGGCCGTGGCGCTGGCGCAGGCAAAGCCGCTCACCAAAAGCGGTATCCGCATGGTGATGACGCATTTTTCGGCCGCTGAACAGCCAGATTGCGCCGCAACCCTTGCTGAACGGCACGCTTTTGCGAGCCTCCATGCCGCCTTGCGCCCGGCGGATCCCGCGCTGAAATTCTCGCTCGCCAATTCCTCGGGCCTGTTTATCGCCGGCCTTGAACCTTACGAGATCGCCCGCCCCGGCTATGCGCTCTACGGCGGCAACCCCACGCCCGGCCATCCTAACCCGATGCGGCCGGTCGTGCGGCTCGAAGCGCCGGTGCTCAACGTGCTGGATGTGCCCGCAGGGGGCAAGGTGGGCTATAGCGGCTTATGGCAGGCCCCGGCGCCCGCGCGCATCGCCCTGCTCTCGATTGGCTATGCCGATGGCTTGCCGCGCAGCCTTGGCGGCGCACAGGCGACCGGGCTGGCGCGGATCGGCGCGACGCTTTGCCCGATCCGGGGCGCGATTTCGATGGATCTGACCGCGCTCGACATCACAGCCCTGCCCGAAGGGGCGGTCAAACCCGGCGATTATGCCACCTTGCTCGATACGGGCCCGGAAGAATTGGATACGGGCGCGGGAAAAAATGCCGCGCCTATGCCGCACAAAAATTCCCCCTCCCCCCTCACCCTAGAGAGCATGGCGCAAGCGGCGGACACGATCGGATATGAAATCCTCACGCGCCTGTCCCCGCGCTTGCTGCGCGTGTATATCGGGGCAGAAAATGGCTAAGGGCGCGCCCAGTTTTGTGTGTCAAGCGTGCGGGGCGGCCTTTTCGCGCTGGCAAGGGCGCTGCGAAGCGTGCGGGGAATGGAACACCGTCCAGGAAGAAACCTCCAGCTTGAGCGCCGCCCCCATCGCCTCCGGCGGCGCGCGGCTCAAAAAAGGGCGGCAGATCGCGCTTGAAGGGCTCTCTGGCACGCCGATGGATGCCCCGCGCCTGCCCTCTGGCATTACAGAACTCGATCGCGTAACCGGCGGCGGCTTTGTCAAAGGCTCGGTGATCCTGCTGGGCGGCGAGCCGGGGATCGGCAAATCGACCTTGCTTATCCAGGCGGCGGCGGCCATTGCGCGGGCGGGCGCGCGGGTCACCTATATTTCGGGCGAGGAGAGCACCGGGCAGGTGCGGCTGCGCGCGCAACGGCTGGGGTTGGAGCAAAGCCCGGTCGAATTGGGCGCGGAAACGCATCTCGAAGATATTCTGGCCACGTTGGGCGCGGGCACCCCGCCGCGTCTGGTGATCATCGATTCCATCCAGACCATGTGGACCGATGCCGTGGAGGCCGCCCCCGGCACGGTCACGCAGGTGCGCGCGGCCGCGCAAGGCTTGATCCGCTTTGCCAAAACCACCGGCGCGGCGGTCATTCTGGTCGGCCATGTCACCAAGGATGGCCAGATCGCTGGCCCGCGCGTGGTGGAGCATATGGTCGATGCCGTGATGAGCTTTGAGGGCGATTCCGCGCATCATTTCCGGATTTTGCGCGCGATCAAGAACCGTTTTGGCGCCACCGACGAAATCGGCGTATTCGAGATGGGCATGCAGGGGCTGGCGGAAGTGCCCAACCCTTCCGCTTTGTTTTTGGGCGCGCGGGATGCCAGCGCCTCCGGCTCGGCGGTTTTTGCCGGCATGGAGGGCACTCGGCCCATGCTGGTCGAAATCCAGGCGCTGGTAACCCCCACCGCGCTTGGCACCCCGCGCCGCGCCGTTGTGGGGTGGGATCCAAGCCGCCTTGCCATGGTGCTCGCCGTGCTCGAAGCGCGCGGCGGGGTGCGTTTGGGCCAGCACGATGTCTACATGAATGTCGCGGGCGGCTTCCGCATCACCGAACCTGCCGCCGATCTGGCGGTTGCGGCGGCCTTGGTCTCGTCCCTCACCGATATTCCGATCCCGCCGCAAGCGGCTTTGTTCGGGGAGATCAGCCTTTCAGGGCTTATCCGCCCGGTGCCCCAAGCCCCGGCCCGGCTGAAAGAGGCCGCAAAATTGGGGTTCGAGCGCGCCTTTTTGCCGCATGCCGCGCTGGAAAGCGCTACCAGCACCGATCTGGCGCTCGAAGGCTTTGCGCGTATTCCCGATCTTGTGGCGCGGATTGCAGGCGGCAGGCGGCTTGCGCGCGAAAAATCGTAACCCTGCGCCGCAAGGCCTTTTCTTGTTGCACAGAAATATTAAGCATCTAGGTGACGCGGCCAAACAAACCCGCTATACGGGCACGACACTCACTTATAACGCCCGCGAGACATTCATGCCTATTACCTTGTTGGATCTGCTGGTTATCGGGATCGTGCTGCTCTCGGCGCTTCTGGCGATGGTGCGCGGCTTCACCCGGGAGGTGCTGGCCATTGGCTCCTGGGCGGTTGCCGGCGCGGTCGCTTTTATGGCAAAATCCAGCGTTGTGCCGTTTGTGCAAGCAAACATTGTTTCCAAGCCGGAAGCCTTGGTCAATGCCGTGGCCCTTGGCGGGGTCTTTATCGGCACCTTGCTGCTGGCCTATATTGTCACGTCCAAACTCTCCGATTTCATTCTCGATAGCCGCGTTGGGGCGCTCGATCGCACTTTGGGGTTCATTTTTGGGGCTGTTCGCGGGTTTTTGCTGGCCGTTATCGGGTTCTGGTTTTTCTCCTGGCTCGTCAAGGAAGGGCAGCAACCGGCTTGGGTGGCGGAGGCGCGCTTCCGCCCGTTGCTCGCCGCCAGCGTTGAGGTATTGCAAGGCTATGCGCCGCAAAATCTCGATACCAAACTCACCGATCCCATGAAGCAACTGGGTACCACGCTCAAGGGCACCTCCGAGGTCTTGGATGCCGTAAAACCTGCAGAGAGCGTCAAGCCTGTAAAACCTGCGCCCTAAATCGCTTAAGCCCTCCCTTCGCCCCCCCTCAAGCGCCTTTCCGGGGCAAGTCCCGCTTATACGGGGACGCCGATCAAGGCGCCTCATTCGTGCCGCAACACCACCCGATCGAGCCAATCCGCCCACCCCTTGGCCTTAAAACGCTGCGTGATCGCTTGCGCGTCATAAGCCTGCGCCACCCATGCCATAAACGGCACATCCTCTTGCGGGTGATCCGCCAGATACGCCTCAAACACCGCATCCAGAATGCCAGTGCGCGAGGCGCGGATATGCAAGTGCCGCAAGGTGAGTTCGGCACGCGCGGCGCGCACCCTATGCCCCTCCATCACGATCCGCCACAAGGCCGCGACAAACCCTGCGCGGTCCGCGCCCGATTTGCAATGCAGCAAGACCGGCGTGGGCAGGCTGGCAAAAAGCGCAGGCACCTGCATCAACACGTCTTTGGCCGGTGCCTCGCGCGACCCCAGCGGCAAATGCGCATAAACAAGGCCCAATTGCGCGCAGGTTTCGGCCACAAGCGCATGCCCGCCGTGGCGCGGGTCGTTGCGAGCGCATAACACCGCCCGCACCCCGTGCTTAAAAGCGCGCCGCACATCGGACGGGTAAGGCTGGTTCATCCGCAGCAAGCGCGGCGACACCCAGCGGTCATTTTTCCATAGCAGCCGCAAAATGCCGAAATCGACAAACAGAAAATCAAACCACGCCGCGCGCCGCATCTCCGCATCGCGTATCGGGCCCATAAATTGCGCCCGCTCCGGAAAGAACCTTGCCGAAAAAGTGCGTCTGGCGCGTTTTAAAAGCTCCCCTATCGGCAT
>CAZGKS010000157.1:0-5270 GCA_964526275.1 uncultured Methylobacterium sp.
CCGACGAATGGCAACTTCGCCACCTCACCAATCCGCGCGAATTGGTGCCGCAATCCATCATGCCCGGCTATCCCTATTTGGCAAAAACCCCGCTTGGCTTTGAGGATATTGGCGACCACATGAAGGTCAACCGCTATTCGGGCGTGCCCTATAGCGATGACCAGCTCGCCAATGCGCTCAAAGATATGCGGGCGCAGGTCAACCCGGATGATTCCGGGGCCGCCGCGCTCGAAAAACGCTATCCGAAGGTCCAGATCCGCGATTTCGACGGCGATTCCACCCGCCTGACCGAAGCGGATGCCTTGATCGCCTATCTGCAAGTTCTTGGCACCATGGTCGATTTTAAAGGCTATGACGCCAAAGCCGATTACCGGTAAGGGGAGGATAACATGGCTGAAACCTATATCCTTCTCGCCGCCATCGCCCAGCAATTGGGGGTCGTGTTCTTCATGACCATCTTTGCCGGTGTCCTGGTTTATGCTTTCTGGCCCACGAACAAATCCACGTTCGATGCGGCTGCCGAACTCCCCCTCAAGGAGGATTGATCCAATGGCCAACATACATGAAGAACGCGATGCCTTCAGTGGCACACCCACAACCGGCCATGAATGGGACGGGATCAAGGAGCTCAACACCCCGCTTCCGCGCTGGTGGTTGAATACCTTCTATGCTTGCATTCTCTGGTCGATCGGCTATTTTATGGTCTATCCGGCTTGGCCGACAATCAGCGGCTATACACGCGGTTATTTCAACTATTCCTCCCGCGAGGAAGTGGGCAAAGAACTCGATGCGCTTAAAGCGCACCGTGCAGCGCAAGCCGCCGACCTTGCCAAGGTCGAACTTGCCGCCATCAAGGCCGACCCCAAACTGTTAACCCTCGCCTTGGCACAAGGCAAAGCCGCCTTCGGAGACAATTGCGCGCCCTGTCACGGGGTTGGCGGCGCGGGCGCCAAGGGCTACCCCAACCTCAACGATGACGAATGGCTGTGGGGTGGCACCTTAGACGATATCCACACCACGCTGAAGCACGGTATCCGCTCCACCAACGACGACAAGACCCGCCTTTCCGCCATGCCCGCTTTTGGCAAGGATGGTCTGCTCAAAAAGGAGGAGATCCGCACCCTGGCCAATCACGTGCGGGCTTTAGGCAAGCTGCCCGTTGAAGCAAGCTATAATGCCGCGCAAGGGACCAAGCTCTTCGCCGATAACTGCGCCGCCTGCCATGGCGATACCGGCCTTGGCAACAAGGAGCTGGGTGCCCCGAACCTGACCGATGCCATTACGCTCTATGGCAATTCGCTTGAGGAGGTTGTAGAAACAATCACCAATAGCCGTGCCGGGTTGATGCCTGCTTGGGCAGCCCGTCTTGACCCGGTAACCCTTAAATCGCTCACGGTTTATGTCCATAGCCTTGGCGGGGGTAAATAACCCCCAAGATCTTTAACAAAGGGTCTTGGCACAGGTTCCAAGCCTTGGTTGCATCCGCAGCTTTATGCGTCATGCACCAAGGCAGGAGCCAAGATCGACCCAAAAGGGTGCCGTTTCAGGCACCTGTAAAAACGGAAGCGCGCGCTGTGTTACAACAGAACGCGCTTCTTTTCTGGATAAGAAAAGGCACAAACCATGGCCGATACGCTTGACGATCTCCCCCTCTATGCTTCTGCAAAGAAGGTTTATCCCCAAAAAGTCAGCGGGTTTTATCGTCGTATCAAATGGGCTGTGCTGATAGCATGCTTGAGCGTTTATTATTTCCTCCCCTTCTTACGGTGGGACCGCGGACCCAACCTGCCCGATCAAGCGGTGTTGCTGGATCTGCAAAACCGACGTTTTTATTTTTTCTTCATCGAGATCTGGCCACAAGAGGTGTATTATTTCACCGGCCTGCTGGTTATCGCCGCGATGGTGCTGTTTCTTATGAACGCTGTCGCCGGGCGGATCTGGTGCGGTTATTTATGCCCCCAAACCGTCTGGACCGATCTGTTTTTAGCCGTCGAGCGCTTCTTTGAAGGCGATCGCCGCGAGCGGATCAAGCGCGATGAAGGCCGCATGACCTTCGATACCTTGTGGCGCAAAATCGCCAAGCATGGCGTCTGGCTTTTTATCGCCTGGTGGACCGGCGGGGCCTGGGTGCTGTATTTCTCCGATGCGCCAACCCTTGTCCGCGATCTGGCCTTGCTGCAAGCGCCGCTGACCGCCTATATCTGGATCGGCATTCTCACCTTTACCACCTATACATTCGCAGGCATCATGCGCGAGCAGGTCTGCACCTATATGTGCCCGTGGCCGCGTATTCAGGCAGCGCTTACCGATGACGAAGCTTTCAATGTCACCTACCGCTATGATCGCGGGGAGCCGCGCATGTCGCTCAAGGAGGCAACGCGCACCCGCGCGAGCGGGGAAGCCGCTGGCGATTGCGTCGATTGCAACCAATGCGTGGCGGTTTGCCCCACCGGAATTGACATCCGCCATGGCGCCCAACTCGAATGCATCCAATGCGGATTATGCATCGATGCCTGCGATACGGTCATGGATAAGGTGTCGCGCCCGCGCGGATTGATCGCCTATGATACCGATTATAACGTCAAGGCGCGCCAGGCCGGGCAGGCCCCCAAACCGTTTCATCCCGTGCGCCCGCGCACATTGATCTATGCCGTCATGATCTCGCTGGTGGGCGGGGCGATGCTCTATCAGCTAGCAACCCGCGCAACCGCCGGGATTAACCTGCTGCACGAGCGCTCCCCCCTCTTCGTCATGCTGGCCGATGGCTCGATCCGCAACGTCTATACCGTGCGCCTGATGAACAAGCGCCCGGAAGACCGGCATTTTGCCCTCACCATGCGCGGGATTTCTGGCGCCACCCTTGAAGTGAGCGGGGTTAGCGCAACCGCCGATTGGCGCCCGGTTGTCGTGGTCCCCCCAGATTCCTCGCGTGAGGTCCGGGTAATGATTACCGCCCCGCGCGCCGCTTTGAACGAAAAGAGCATGACAATCACCTTGGAGGCCGCAGATCTGTTCGCAGGCGAGCATGTTTCCGCCAAGGACAACTTCTTTTCGCCCTGAATGCAAAAGCTAAAACGCATGCGCGGAAACGCGTCATGATCTGGCGCAAAGATTTTTATGCCAAAGCTGGGTAAGGCTTGCCCAACCGGCTTGAAGACGAAACAAACGAGGGCCCTCATGTGTTGCGGAGCTTACCCGATGTCGAGTGATTTTCCTGCCTATACCGCCCCTTCCGGCCCGCCGAAGGCTAAAGCGGCCTTCACGCTCAAAGGATGGCACGTTCTGGCCATGCTGGTGGCGTTTTTTGGCGTGATCGCGACGGTCAATGGTGTCATGATGACCCTGGCCATGCGCTCCATGCCGGGCATTGAAACCCGCTCTTCCTATGAGGCAAGCCAGAAATTCAATACCCTGCTGGCGGCGCAAGAAGCGCAGAACGCGCTGGGTTGGCAGGTTGACCTATCCCGCGCCCGCTTCGAGCATGGCGAAATTCTGGTCCATGTGCGCGATCGTGCCGGGGCGGCGCAATCGGGGCTGGATATTACCGTAACCCTTGCCCACCCAGCGGATGCACGCCGCGACCATACCGTTAGGCTCACCCAAAAGGGGGCAGGCGATTACAGCGCTCCGTTGCCCGCCCTGCCTCCAGGGCAATGGCGGGTTGAGCTTGAAATCAAGCAGGGCGATCTGGTACGCTTCCGCTCCCAAAGCCGGGTGGATGTGAAGGGATAACCCATGCAGACCGCGCGCGATTTCTCGCATTTTGTGCACCCCCTTCCCGGCGGTCTGGCGGCGATGGATCTGGCGGTGGAGGGAATTCATTGCGCCGCCTGCATGCGGGCTATCGAGAAAGGCCTTGCCAGCGAACCCGGCGTGCAATCTGCGCGCGTCAACCTGGCCAACAAGCGCGTGCATGTGCAATGGCAAGCGGACCAAACCCACCCCGCGCGCGTGATCGACCGTTTCGCCGAAATCGGTTTCCCGGCGCATCCTTTTTCCGTTGGCCGGATCGAAGACCAGGAAAAGCGCGACGAAAAACGCCTGCTGATCGCCTTGGGCGTTTCTGGCTTTGCCATGATGAATATCATGCTGCTTTCCGTCTCGGTCTGGGCGGGCAATGCCTCAGACATAACCACCGAAGCGAGGGATTTCTTTCACTGGCTCTCCGCGTTGATCGCGTTGCCCGCCGCGCTTTATGCGGGGCAAACTTTCTTTTCAAGCGCATGGCGGGCGCTTAAAAACCGCGCGGTCAATATGGATGTGCCCATTTCGCTCGGCGTCTTGCTGGCCTTGGGCGTATCGGTGGTTGAGACCCTTAACCATGCCGAACACGCCTATTTCGATTCCGCCGTGATGCTGCTGTTCTTCCTGCTCATCGGCCGCTATCTGGAGCGGGCGATGCGGCGGCGCACGCGCGCGGTGGCGACCAATCTGGCCGCCCTCAAATCAGAAGTCGCCAGCAAATTCATCTCCGATACCGAGCTGATCACCCTGCCCGTGGCCGCTCTGAGACCCGGCGACACCGTTTTGGTGCGGCCGGGCGAGCGGATCCCGGTGGATGGCCTCGTGCTCTCCGGGCATTCAGAGATCGATTCCAGCCTCGTAACCGGCGAAACCTTGCCGCAAAGCGTGCAGCAAGGGGCAGAGGTCTATGCGGGCACACTCAATCTCGGCGGCGCCCTCAAAATCACCGTGCGCGCCGCGGAACAGGGCACCTTGCTGGCTGAAGTGCAGACCCTGCTCGATGCGGCAACCGAAAACCGCTCGCGCTATGTCCAATTGGCAGATCGCGCCGCACGGCTTTACGCCCCGTTGGTGCATGCCACCGCGGCCCTCACCCTGGCAGGTTGGCTGGCCTATGGGCTGGGGTGGCACCAATCTATCCTGATCGCCATCACCGTGCTCATCATCACCTGCCCCTGCGCCTTGGGGCTCGCAATCCCCGCCGTGCAGGTGGTGGCCGCAGGCGCGTTGTTTCACGCCCGCATTCTGCTCCATTCCGGCGATGCTCTGGAGCGCTTTGCGGCCATTGATACCGTCGTGTTTGACAAAACCGGCACCCTCACCCTGCCCGAAGCGCAGGTGCTTAATCTGCAAGCGCCGCTCCCCGACTTGCCCGCAGCAGGCGCGCCCGAATTGGCCTTGCCCGCATCGGCAACAGCGCAAACCTCCACAACGCCCCTCTCCACAGCTGCCCCCTACCCGCCCCCCCCATCCCCGGCGCTGTGCCGGCGTGCGGGCCGGGTGGCACTCAGCTCGCGCCAACCGCT
>CAZGKS010000158.1:0-5267 GCA_964526275.1 uncultured Methylobacterium sp.
TTCTAGGAGGGGGAGAGAATGTCACGCCGCAAAATCGATCAGGCACCACAAGATATAGCGGGCGGGATATGCCTCATCGCCATAGCGCTGCTGGCGCTCTATATGGTGCAGAATTTGCCGGCAACGGGTCGGTTCGGTTTTGCCTCTGGCACAGCGCCCCGCCTGTTTGCCTATGGTCTGCTCCTGTTCGGGGGGATCATCCTGGTGCAAGGCTTTATGCGGCGAGGCCCCGCCATTGAGCGCATGCCTTTGCGCGCGACCTTGGCGATTTTGGGCGCCATCGTGTTTTTCGGTCTGACGATTCGCACGCTTGGGCTGGCCCTTACCGGCATCCCGATGGTGTTGATCGCCTCGCAAGCCATGCCGGACAACAAAATGTGGGAGGCCGTGCTGTTTGCGCTTGGCATCACGTTGTTCTGCGCCTTGCTGTTCCCCTTTGCGCTCGGGCAACCGATTCCGCTCTGGCCACAACTTTGAGGAGGAACAGAGAATGGAACTTTTTACCAATCTTGCCAACGGGTTTGCAACAGTTTTTGCCTTTGTTCCCGTAGATATATGGCCCGGTGCGGGTAGCCTGGTCGTCAAATTGCCAATGAATATCCTCTTGTGCCTCATCGGCGCTTTGGTTGGCACCTTGATCGGCGTTCTGCCGGGCATCGGGCCTATCGCCACCATCGCCATGCTGCTGCCGATCACCTACAAGCTGGACCCCACCGGGGCGCTGATCATGCTCGCAGGCATTTATTATGGGGCGCAATATGGCGGCTCGACAACCGCTATTCTGGTCAATCTGCCGGGGGAATCGTCCTCCGTTGTAACGGCCTTGGATGGGCATCAGATGGCCAAAAAAGGCCGCGCGGGTGCCGCTTTGGCCATTGCCGCGATAGGCTCTTTCATTGCGGGTACCTTTGGCACCATTTTGATCGCCGTGCTCGCCCGGCCTTTGGTTGGTGTCGCGCAAGCCTTTGGTCCGGCAGATTATTTCTCGTTGATGGTTTTGGGGTTGGTGTGCACGATCGTGCTGGCTTCGGGCTCGGTCATCAAGGCGATCGCCATGATTTTTCTTGGGCTCTTGCTCTCAACTATCGGGCAGGATCTGGAGGATGGCGTCGCCCGCATGACCTTCGGCTTTGATCCGCTCTCCGATGGCATCGAATTCGTTACCCTGGCCATGGGCATGTTCGGCTTTGCGGAAATCCTCCGCAATCTTGAAAATTCTGAAAGCCGCGACCTGGTGGAGCAGAAGGTGACCAATCTTATGCCCACCGCTGCCGACATGAAGGAAGCCGCGCCCGCCATCGCTCGCGGCACCTTGCTGGGTTCCATTCTGGGCATTTTGCCCGGCGGGGGGGCGGTTTTGGCCGCTTTTGGCTCTTATGCGCTTGAAAAGAAACTCTCTCGCAACCCCGGCGAGTTCGGCAAGGGGGCCATTCGCGGCGTGGCTGGGCCAGAAAGCGCAAATAATGCGGCCGCCCAGACCTCGTTCATTCCCCTGCTCACGCTTGGCATTCCGCCGAATGCTGTCATGGCCATTATGGTTGGCGCCATGATCGTCCACGGTATCGTGCCGGGCCCCCAGATCATGGAAAAGCAACCCGCTTTGTTCTGGGGGTTGATCGCTTCGATGTGGGTGGGGAACCTCATGCTGGTGATCATCAATCTGCCGCTGATCGGCCTGTGGGTAAAGCTGCTGCGCGTGCCTTACCGCATGTTGTTTCCGGCCATTCTGATTTTCTGCGCCATTGGGGTTTATTCGATCAACAACCAGCCTTTTGACGTTGTTTTGACCGCATTTTTTGGTCTTTTGGGGTATGCGTTGCTCAAATTGGGGTTTGAGCCTGCCCCGTTGCTGGTAGCCTTTGTGCTTGGCAAGATCATGGAAGAAAAACTGCGCCAAGCCATGTTGGTTTCCCGCGGGGATGCGACAACCTTCCTCAATTTCTTCCAAAACCCGATTTCGGCAAGCTTGCTGGTCTTTGCCTTTATTCTGCTGGTACTGGCTTTGCTGCCGAGCATGAGCAAAAAGCGCGATGAGGTTTTTGTCGAATAAGTGTCAGGTTCCACCTGCCCAGCGTCCAAAATCGCTTGGGCACAAGGCTGGGGAACCACACGACAACGCTTTATCTTCAGGCCACGCATATAACGCGCGGCCTGTTCCTTGTTACAACTCTGGAGGAGACTGTGATGACGACCTTGAAAAAAACACTGCTGGCCGCAAGCTTGGCCTTGTTGCCAAACGCGGCCTTTGCCCAAGCCTACCCCAATCGCCAGATCACGATGATCGTGCCTTTCGCTGCCGGCGGTCCGACCGATGTGGTGGCGCGCATTGTGTCAGACAACATGTCGAAAACGCTGGGCCAGCCCATCATCATCGAGAACGTGGCAGGGGCAGGCGGCACGACCGGCACGGCGCGCACCGCCAAAGCCGCGCCCGATGGTTATACCATCATGATGGGGCATATGGGCACGCATGGCGCTGCGCCCGGTCTTTATTCTCAACTCGCCTATGATCCGCAAAAGGATTTCGAGCCGATCGGGCTGGCGGCGGGCACCCCCATCCTCATCGTTGCGCGCAAGGATTTTCCGGCCAAAGACCTCAAGGAGTTTATAGCTTACGTGAAGGCCAATGCCGCCAAGGTCAATAATGCCGATGCCGGGCAAGGTTCGGTCTCCAACATTACCTGCACCATGTTGCACGACCTGTTGAAGGTCGACCCCGTTACCATTCCCTACAAGGGCACCGGGCCGATGCTCAATGATCTGGTATCCAGCAAGGTCGATTACGCCTGCGATCAGATCGTCAACCTCACCCCGCAGATCAAGGCAGGCGCGATCAAGGCCTATGCCGTTGCAACCCCGATGCGCGCGGTAGCCTTGCCCGATGTCCCGACCACCAAAGAGGCCGGCTTGCCGGAATTCCAGGTTTCGGCATGGAACGCGCTGTTTGCCCCGAAAGGCACGCCCAAGGACGTGATGGCCAAGCTCTCGGAGGCCTTGACCAAAGCCCTCGCCGATGCCGGTACCAAAGGCAAGCTTGAGGAGTTGGGCGGCGTGGTGCCCGATGCCAAGGGCGCTTCCCCCGAAGCCTTGGCAGCTTTGGTGAAAAGCGAGAATGAGCGCTGGGTACCGTTGCTGAAGGCGAAGGTGAAGCAATAAACAACCAGCGCGCCTAAATCGGCCTCCTGTTCTAGCGCACGGGGCTGGAAAAAGGGTTCCCTACGGCGCCCGATGTTTTATACAAGGGCCGCCCGGTGCTTCGGGCGGCCTTTTTGCGCCATAACGTTCAATAGGATCCCCCCTTCACAGGAACCCGCCATGCGTATCACCTCGGATAACCCCATTCGCCTGGCCGATTACAAAGCGCCGGAATACGCGGTGGAATCGATCGATCTCGCCTTTTTTCTCGATCCGCTCGCAACACGGGTGGAAGCGCGCCTGCAGATCGCGCGCGCCGTGCATACCGCCGCGCACGCCCCCCTCTGGCTCGATGGCGAGGATCTCGACCTTCTGGCGATCGCGATCGACGGTACCCCCTTACCACTGGAAGCTTTTCGGGTGAGCCAAGGCGGGCTGGAAATCACCGCCCCGCCCGAAGGCGCTTTCGTGCTCACCCTCACCACCCGTATTAATCCGCAAAATAATCGCCGTCTGATGGGGCTTTATCGGGCTTCCGGCGTCTATTGCACGCAATGCGAGGCCGATGGCTTTCGCCGCATCCTGTTTTTCCCAGACCGGCCAGATGTCATGACCCGCTGGCGCGTGCGGATCGAGGCGGATAAGACCCAATGCCCGCTTCTGCTCTCGAATGGCAACCAGATCGAGGCCGGGGATCTGCCAGAAGGCCGCCATTATGCGGTGTGGGAAGATCCCCACAAAAAGCCCTGCTATCTCTTCGCCTTGGTGGCGGGCGATCTCGATGCTTATAGCGACCATTTTATCACGCGCTCTGGCCGCAACGTGGCGCTCAATATTTACGTGGAACGCGGCAAGGCCCCGCGCGCCGCTTACGCCATGGATGCGTTGAAACGCGCGATGAAATGGGATGAGGACGTGTTCGGGTGTGAATACGATCTCGATTTGTTTAATATTGTTGCCGTATCCGATTTTAATATGGGCGCCATGGAAAACAAGGGGCTCAATATTTTCAATGATAAATTCATTCTGGCTTCGGAAGATACCGCAACCGATCAAGATTATCATAACATCGAGGCGATTGTCGCCCACGAATATTTCCATAACTGGACCGGAAATCGTATCACTTGCCGGGATTGGTTTCAGCTTTGCCTCAAAGAAGGGCTGACCGTTTTCCGCGATCATGAGTTTTCGTCCGATATGCGCTCGCGGGCGGTGGAGCGCATCGCCTATGTGCTCAATTTGCGCGCGGCGCAGTTTGTGGAAGATGCCGGGCCGCTGGCGCATCCGGTGCGGCCGCACGAATACCGGGAGGTGAATAACTTTTATACCGCAACGGTTTACACCAAGGGCTCGGAACTTATCCAGATGCTGCGGCTCCTGGTGGGGCCGCAAAATTTCCGCGCCGGGATGGATCTGTATTTTGCCCGCCATGATGGGGAGGCCTGCATTGTCGAGCAGTTCCTGGCCTGCTTTGCGCAAAGCTCCGGGCAGGATCTGACCCAGTTTCTACGCTGGTACGAGCAAGCGGGTACGCCGCATCTGGCCGTGCAGGCGCATTATGATGCGGGCGCGAAAACCTATCGGCTGGATTTCGCCCAGCACACCCCGCCAACGCCGGGGCAGGCGAACAAGCTGCCGCAGATTTTGCCGATCCGACTGGGCCTGCTCGCCAAAGATGGCCGGCAATTGGCGCCCGACCAAATGTTCGTGCTGCGCGAAGCGCAAGGCAGCTTGACCTTCGAGAATATCCCCGAACCGCCCATTCCCTCGCTGTTGCGCGGTTTTTCGGCCCCTGTTGTGCTCGAATTTGCCCGCGACCCGGCGGATCTGCTCACCCTGGCGCGCTTTGATCCAGACCCCTTCAACCGCTGGCAGGCGCTGCAAGATGTCGCGTTGGGCGAGCTTAAAGCCGCCATCGCCGCCGCCCGCAGCGGTGCGGCGCATATTCTCTCGCCTGCCTATATCGCCGCCTGCCGGAGCGTGCTGGAAGGCGCGCTCGCCGACCCCGCTTTTGCCGGCTTGTGCCTCAACCTGCCCGGTGAAAACGATCTGGCGCGCGAGATCGGCGCGGATGTTGATCCCGACGCGATTGGCAAGGGGCTGGAAACGACCCGCGCGGCACTGGCCAAAGC
>CAZGKS010000159.1:0-4595 GCA_964526275.1 uncultured Methylobacterium sp.
GCATGGTGCTTACCGATGGGCGGCTTGAAATCCATGATTAACGCCAGGATCGACGCGGCTTTTTCGCCAAAAATTCACAAGCCGGAGCCGCAGCTTGGGGCGCAAAAACGTAAGGCCCGAACATCTGGGCGCCTGCCACTGAGGGTGCACCCATGAACGAACCGCGCATCCTGTCCCTTATCCGCGTGCGGATTGTCGAGTTTGTGGTGTCCGCTTCCGTGGTTTCCCGCCAATTGATGCAAGGACGCCTTTTTACGCGCGGATACCGGCCGCCTGCTCCGCTCGCGACCCGGGGGGCGCTGGCGCTGGGGTTGGGGGCTGGGCAGGGGCAGGGGCAAAGGCAAGGGCAGGCGCAAGAGCAAGAGCAGGGGCAGGGCAAAGCCCAGGCGCTCCCCAAAGCCCAGGCGCCCCCCAGCCAAGAGCCCAACCTGCTGGCCGCGCTGCTGCCCTTGCGCTCGGTCGCCGGGCGGGCTTTGGTGCTGGTGCTGGTCATCATGACCTTTCTGGCCTCGCTCTCTGCGGGCAGCGTTTTTCTGATCGCCCATGCCTCCGCGCAATGGTCCGATGATCTGGGGCGCGAGCTTACGGTGCAGATCCGCCCGGTTAATGGTCGCCCGATGGAAGCCGATCTGGCGCAAATCGAGGATGTGCTGAAAAAAACGCGGGGCCTGGCGCAATGGCGCGTCCTTACGCGGGCACAAAGCGAAAATCTGCTGACCCCGTGGCTGGGGGAGGGGCTCGATTTATCGGAATTGCCCGTACCGCGGCTGATCGTGATCGAACTCCCCAGTGGGGGGCGCCCGGATCTGGCTTTGCTCAAAACCCAGATCGCCGCGAAGGTCCCTAATGCCAGCCTCGATGATCACCGGCTTTGGCTTGATCGCCTGCGCGCCATGGCGGGCACCTTGGTCGGGATAGGGGTGGGGATTTTCGCGCTGGTGCTGACAGCAACCGCGCTGGCGGTGGTCTTTGCCACGCGCGGCGCCATGGCGGGCACCGCGCAAATGATCGAGGTGCTTCATATGGTCGGGGCAGAGGATCGCTTTATCGCAAGGCAATTCGGGCGCCATTTTTTGCATCTGGGCTTGATTGGCGGCGGGCTTGGCGCGTTGGGCGGCGCGGTTTTTTTCGCGCTCATGGCGGTTTTGTCGGGTGCATTCGGGTTCAATGCGGATACCGAACAGGTGGATCGCTTGTTCGGCCGCTTTGATTTGAGTATCTCTGGCTATCTGGCTTTGGCGGCGATTGGGGTGCTGGTGGCAGCGCTGACCGCTTTTGTTTCCCGCGTGACGGTTTACCGCACGCTTTCGGCGGCGTAAAAAAAACTGTACATCAAGGAGAGACCCATGCGTTTTCTGCGCTCGCTTGTTTTTCAGATCGTCTTTGTGCTCAATTGCACCTTCTGGTTTCTTGCCGCCATGCTCGCCTGGGTGATGCCCACGGCGGCGATGTTCGTTTTTGCACGCGGTTGGGCGCGCAGCTCGATCTGGCTGCACAGCCTGATCACAGGGGCGCGGGTGGAAATTCGCGGACGTGAGCGCATTCCGCAAGGAGCCGTTCTGGTGGCTTCCAAGCATTATTCCGCGTGGGAAACCATGGCGTTGTTGCTGTTTTTTCCGCGCATCACGTATACTTTGAAGCAGCAATTGATCCGCGTGCCGCTGTTTGGCTGGCACTTGCTCAAAGCCCGCCAGATCCCCATTGATCGGGCCAAAGGCTCGCAGGCTTTGGCCAAAATGCAGGCGCGCGCCAAATCCGCCGCGGCTGAAGGTTGTCAGATGGCAATTTTCCCGGAAGGTACCCGCCGGATGGTTGGCGCCGAGCCCGCCTATAAATACGGGGTGGCGCGGCTTTATGCCTTGCTGGATGTGCCCTGCGTGCCAATCGCCCTGACTTCGGGGCTCGCTTGGCCGCGCAACACGTTTTTTCACAACCCCATGCCGATTATCGTGGAGTTTCTGGAGCCCATTCCGCCCGGCTTGTCGCAACAGGAATTCCAGTCGAGGTTGCAACTAGCCATTGAGACCAACACCAACCGCCTGCTGCGCGAGGCGGGCTATACCGGTCCCTTGGCAGATCCGGCGACCGGGTTGACCCCTGCACTGACAGCGCCAGACCCCGTGCCAGAAGCCATGTAAGGCCAGAACCCTTGCAAGAACCCTTGCACCCGCCAACCCCTTCCGTTTGAGCGGCTGCCACGCCGTTCGCGCGCTCAAGCGCCAGATTTTGGCTCTGGCGGAACGGGTGGCAACGCCTCGGCGAGCCAGCCCAGTTCGGTATCTTCAAGGCCAAGCTGTTGGAGCATGGTAAGCGTGTCGCGCACATAATCAAGGCAGCGCCCGGATTCCCCCACCCCCTGGCGCACGAAGCGCATAATATCCGCTCGGCTCAACCCCGCCGCATAATTGGGATGCGCGCGGTTCATGGTGTAAACCAGCGCCTCGACACGCTGCCCATCGGCCAGGGTGAGGGGGTGGGTTTCTTCCAGATAAACCGGCATTTGTAATTCGCGTTCATGCAGATAGGCATAGGTTGCCACGGCATGTTCGGGCGCTACCTTGAAGGCGATACCGGTGCATTCTCCCCCTTCATCGAGCCCAAGCACGAGCCCCGGTGCTTCGGGCGTCCCCCGATGCCGCACGGAATAAAGACACAAGGCCCGGTGCCAGCCCTCCAGCCGCGCCGGGCTTTGCTCGCAATAGGTAAAGCCCGGCCGCCACATCAAGGAGCCATAGCCGAATACCCAGAACCCGTTCTGGGCGAGGTCGGCGGTATTGAAGGAAAGCGGAGGGATCATAAGGTGTCGTTAATCTGCGCCGCATAAAAAACCAAGCATGAAAATAAAGCCGCGCCTTACCCGAAAGGGGGATAACCCCTATGGGCGGGAGGGCGTATAACGACGCAAAGGCGGCGCAAACCCCTGTAGCGGTTTTGTGTTTGATGGTATTAAAAACATGCCCTATTTATTTATTTAAAAACGTGTTTTTGTTTTCGATGCTTCTATCGAAAACACTCCAAGGCATCAGCCGCGTGCGCCCCGCTTGTTGCCTCCGCTCTCTGGCGCGAGTAAACCTGTTCCTGCCAAGATCGTGATCGCTAAGGAAAATTCCATGACCGACCAACCCAAATTCGACCCTATCCCCGATACCGTGGCCGCGCTTGCTCCCGCGAAGCGCCAACGCTGGCCATGGATCCTGGGCGGCGTCTTGGGTGTTCTGGCGGCTATATGGAGCGGGTTGTGGTATGTCACGGCGCAAAAAATTGAAGCCCGGCTAGATCAGCAAGCCGCAAAAGCCTTGGCCCGTGGGCAGAACTGGCAATGTGGTTCGCGTACCCTTTCGGGCTTTCCCTTTGGCATCAACGTAACCTGTGAACAGCCCAAAGTGACGCACAAGCGCCCGGATGGCGGGCAGGCGATGGGTGCCTTGGCTAGGTTTTCGGCGCAAAGCACGGTCTTTGACCCTAAAACCATCGTGTATCAGTTTTCGGGCCCCATGACGATTGAAGGCCCAGAAAAAGGCAATGTCGTCCAGCTTGGCTGGCAGCGCGCGGGTGGCACGTATACGGGCGATGAAACCTATGTCCAAATCTCGACCTTCGAGATGGAGGGGGTGGAGATAACCTTCAACAGCCCCACAGACAGCACACCCCAGCCGACCTTGCGCCTGGCCCGCCTGGCCCTGGCGGGGCGCCCCATGGCAGAAGCGCCCGGCAGCACGCTTGGCATGGAGCTGAAAGAACTGCGCTTTGCGCCGCTGGATGAAGCAAGCGGCAATAACGAGCCTTTTGGCATTAACCTGCATTTGGATTTGCCGGGCTATACGTTCAACCCAAGTTTGAGCAATCCGGAGCATCTGATCGCTTGGGGAAAAGGGGGCAAACCCGCCCATTTCAAGACCCTTCGGTTCAGCAAAGGCCCGCTCGATCTGGAGATGAGCGGCGATATTACGCTGGATGCGCTTCACCGCCCGCAAGGTGAAATTCGCGGCAAGGTCAAGGGGTTAGAAGCTGTATCCAAACGCAGCGGGATTGATCTGGGCGCTTTGGCGCGCGGCATGGGCGGGCCCGATGGCGTGCCGTTCGTGCTGGCCCTCTCAGAGGGGTGGTTGCGCTATGGCCCCTTCCAGTTGGTGCCGCTCAAACCGCTTTATTGACATAGCGGGGCGCGCACCCCGCCGCAAAACGGGCCGAAAAAACAAGCAGAGAAAGCAGGCATAGGCATGGTACGCTTATCCCCAGATAAGCGACCCAGCAAAGCGCCCCACGACCACCAGCAAAAACACCGCGAACGCCACTTCGAGCCGCCGTTTGGGCCAGCGATGCGCCAGGCGCGCGCCGTAGGGCGCAACGAAGGTCGCGGTGGGGGCGATCAAGGCAAAGCCCAACAGCGAGACATAGCCCACGGAAAACGCCGGCAGCACGGCCTGTTGGCTCCATCCGGCGAGCATATAGGCGATCGCGCCCGGCAGCGCGATCAGCACCCCCAACCCGGAAGAGGTTGCCACCGCCACATGGATCGGCGTGGAATAAAGCGTGAGCAGCAGGTTGGAAATAATCCCGCCGCCAATGCCGATCAGGGACGAGGCAAGCCCGAT
>CAZGKS010000159.1:4605-5264 GCA_964526275.1 uncultured Methylobacterium sp.
CCGTAAACGCGCAAAACGCCCTTGCCAGGCAGCTGCGTGCCCAGCGTAAAACCATCGCTCCCCCACAGCAATTTGAGCGCATTGGCCCCGATAATCACTACGAAAACCGCGCGCAAAACCGTGCTGGAGGCATAGGCCGCCACAACTCCGCCGAGCACAACCCCCAGCACGACCGGGATAGCCCAAACCCGCAGCACATCGGCCAGCACCTTGCCTTTGGCCAGATGCGTGCGGAAAGATTGCACCGAGGTTGGCGTGATGATTGCCAGCGAGGTGCCAACGCATAGATGCATCCTTACGGTTTCAGGTACATCCAGAACGCTGAATACCGCGTAAAGCACCGGCACGATCACCGTACCCCCGCCAATCCCGAACAGGCCGGAGAGCAAGCCCGTCGCAACCCCTGCCGCCAGCAAGGCAAGCGTGAGCATAAAAACATCCATAACAGCAAGGTTCGCCACGCAAAAAATCTCCTTGGAGGAAAGGATAGCGGGGTGTGCGGAACAAGCAGAGCCCGCCAAGAAAATGCACGCCCAGAAAATGCCCATACTATCGGCAACTTGCCCATAAAACCGCAAGAACGCTATCGAAATTGCGCCTTGTTGTCTATTCGCTTCGTTTTTTTCTTTGCAGTTGGGCTGGTAGCATGCAAGAAAGAA
>CAZGKS010000160.1:0-4938 GCA_964526275.1 uncultured Methylobacterium sp.
CCTTTATAGAGGTCTGGCCCTTGTATAGGAAATGGTCTCAAAACGCCAATCGAGCGCATCCACCAGTAAGAGCTTGCCCACCAGCGCCTCGCCAAACGGATGGATCGCGCGGATAACCTCAATCGCCTGCATCGAGCCCAGCATGCCCACCAACGCGCCCAGAACGCCGGTTTGCGCGCAGCCCGGTAACGCGCCCGGCGGCGGCTCTTCGGGGTAAAGATCGCAATAGCGCGGGTTTTGCTCTCCCCCAGCGCCGGTTTCATAGGGTTTGAAGGTCGTCAAAAGCCCTGAAAATTCGTTCACCGCCGCATGAATCAAGGGTTTGCGGGCCTGTTCACACATTTGTGCCAAAAGCCGCCGGGTTGCAAAATTATCGGATCCATCGGCGATAACGTCATAACGCTCGATCAAATCTGGGGCATTTTCTGCGGTAAGACGGATGGGGTAGGGCTCAACGTGCACGTTCGGATCCAGCCGGACAAGCGCTTCCGCAGCGCGCGCTACCTTGGGCCGCCCCAGATCGGGCGTGCCATGCAGAACTTGCCGCTGGAGATTGGACAGGCTCACCGTATCGTCATCGACAATGCCGAGTGTCCCTACCCCGGCAGCGGCCAGATACAGCAGGAGCGGGGACCCCAGCCCGCCCGCGCCCACCACCAGCACGCGCGCGGCGCGCAGTTTTTGCTGGCCCGGTCCCCCGATATGCTTGAGAACGATATGGCGCGCGAACCGCTCGATCTCTTCCGGGGTGAGCACGGAAGAGGGGAGCACGGGGCCAGACATTTCAGGGCCAGACATTTCAGGGCCAGACATTTCAGGGTCAGACACGGCGATCAAGCCGCCTTATGCACGGGCTCATCGATCAAAATGGCGTGAAGGGCGCCCGCATCGCTGGTCTGGCGGAGTTTTTGGGCCATGCCGGGGGTGCGAAACAGCCGGGCGATACACGCCAAGGCCTGCAAATGATCCGCGCCAGCCTCTTCCGGGGCGAGCAGGGCGAAGATCAGATCCACCGGTTCGCCATCCTGGGAGTCGAAATCGATCCCCTTGGGCAGGCGCACAAACAGCCCCGCCAACGCATCAAGCCCGGGCACGCGCGCATGGGGCACAGCAATTCCCTGCCCGATAGCGGTGGTGCCCAGCCGCTCGCGTTGTAACAAGCTTTCGAACAGCACATGGGCATCCACCCCGGTCTGGGCTGAAAATTCTGTGGAAATGTCCTGAAGGACCTGTTTGTGACTCGTGCTTTTAAGCCCGACAATCACAGCTTCCGGCGGAAGAAGAGAGGAAATGTGCATGCACCTGCTGCCAAAAGCGGGCCATAGAGCCCAGATGCTTCCCTTTTAATCGCCAAACCGGCGTATCGCAAGTCTGTTTTGCAGCATATGGCTTACGTAATTTCATCCAGAATACGGCGCAAGGCATCGCGCGGGGCACTGGCCGCGCTGATCGGGCGGCCGATCACAAGTTGATCTGCCCCCGCTTGCATCGCTTCGCGCGGGGTCATGACGCGTTTTTGATCGCCCACCGCATCGCCTGCCGGGCGAATGCCGGGCGTGATCAGCTTGAGCCCGGCCCCCACGCTGTCGCGCACCCGCGCAATATCCACCGGCGAACAGATCAATCCCTCGCACCCGGCTTCATAAGCCTGTTTGGCCCGCCGGGACACCAGATCGCCAACCCCAAGGCCATAGCCAGCGCGAGCCAGATCGGCATCCTCCATGGAGGTCAAGACCGAAACCGCCAGAATACCCAGCGAACTGGAACCGCCTGCCCCCTTGATCGCTGCTGCCATGGTCTGCGGGTAACCATGCACGGTTAAATAGCGCATCCCCATTTGTGAAATCTGGCCAACGCCTTTTTCGATGGTATTGGGAATATCGTGCAGTTTGAGATCGAGAAACACTTTTTTTCCGGCGGCAATCAGCTCCTGGGCAAAAGCCAGCCCGCCAATGAAGGCCAGCTCATAGCCGATCTTGTAAAACGCGCCATCCTCCCCCAGGGTTTCGACCAGCGCACGGGCTTGATCGAGCGTGGGGACATCGAGGGCGATGATCAGTTTATCTCGATGGGGCATGGTTGTCCTTTATCAGGGCGGTTAGGGGGCACAACGGCAGAGCGAGGCTTCAAGAGAGTGGTTTCGAGAGAAAGTCTTCCCAAAGAGCGGATACGTTTGGGAATAATCCTCTCTTTATGTTTTGCCACATATTCGGCACAATAGTTTATGGTATGCTGCATACTCAGCACAAGGTTTTACCGCGTTTTTTGCAAGGGTGCATCATGATTTTCGACGGTCTCCTCCCCGCTATCGGCCATACCCCCTTGATCAAGCTCCAGCGCGCTTCAGAACAAACCGGCTGCACGATTTTAGGCAAGGCGGAATTCCTCAACCCCGGTCAATCGGTCAAGGATCGCGCGGCACTCTTCATGGTGCAAGACGCCCTGCGGCGCGGCTTGGTGCGCAAGGGCGGTACGATCGTGGAGGGGACGGCGGGCAATACCGGCATTGGCCTTGCGCTGGTTGGCAATCGGCTGGGGCTCAAAACCGTGATCGTTATCCCCGATTCGCAAAGCGAGGAGAAAAAACTCGCCTTGCGGATTGCCGGCGCAACCTTGATCGAGGTACCGCCTGCCCCCTATAGCAACCCCAATAATTACATCCGCGTCTCGGGGCGCTTGGCGGAAGCGCTGAACGCAACCGAATCCAACGGCGCGTTCTGGGCTAATCAATTCGATAACCCGGTCAACCGGCAGGCGCATATCGAAACCACAGCGCCGGAAATCTGGGCCGATACGCAAGGCAAGATCGATGGTTTTGTCGCAGCGGTTGGTTCGGGCGGCACCTTGGCAGGCTGCGCGATCGGGCTGCGGGAGCGGCACAAGGGCATCAAGATCGCGCTCGCCGATCCGCATGGTGCCGCCTTGCACAGTTTTTACACCGAAGGCGTGCTCAAAGCCGAAGGATCGTCGATCACCGAGGGGATCGGGCAGGGGCGGATCACCCAAAATCTGGAAGGGTTCACGCCCGATTTTTCTTACCGCATCAGCGATGAGGAAGCCTTGCGGCTGGTGTTTGATCTGGTGCGCGAAGAAGGGTTGGTGCTGGGGTCTTCTTCGGGCGTCAATATCGCCGGAGCCATCCGCCTTGCCCGCGAATTGGGGCCGGGACACACGATTGTCACGATTTTGTGCGATTACGGCACGCGCTACGCCTCGCGTTTGTTCAACCCCGCGTTTTTGCGCGAAAAGAACCTGCCGTTCCCCGATTGGCTGGAACAGCCCGCAACGTTGCGCGCCCTGCTGGTGTGAAGGGTGTTTGGTGTGAGGGGCGTTCATGTGAGGCGCAACGCTGCGGGGGAGCGGAACCTGTTTGTGCCCCCCTATAGCGTGACGTGTTTAAACAGAAACATATCCCGCTTTTATATCTTTGTTGAAGAACGCGTCTTTTGCTTTTGACAATTTTCTCAAAAGCAAAAACGCTTTAGCCCGGTTGGCCGCATAGTCTGGCCATAGCCGGGTGGATGCCAGATCTCACGTATGAATGGCGCGCTTGTCGACAGCCAAAGCGGCTTCCCGCACCGCTTCGCTCATGGTCGGATGCGCATGGCAGGTTCGCGCCAGATCTTCGGCAGAACCGCCAAATTCCATCAGCACCGCGGCTTCGTGGATCATCTCGCCCGCGCCCGCGCCCAGAATATGCACGCCGAGCACACGGTCGGTTTGTGCATCGGCCAGCACCTTCACAAACCCATCGGTTGCGCGATTGGCGCGCGCGCGGCCATTGGCCGTAAACGGGAATTTGCCGACCGCATAGGCGATGCCCGCCGCTTGAAGCTCTTCCTCGGTTTTGCCAACCGAAGCAACTTCCGGCATGGTATAGACCACGCCGGGAATGATCTCATAATTGACATGGCCAGCCTTGCCCGCCAGTAATTCGGCAATCGCCACGCCTTCTTCTTCGGCTTTGTGGGCCAACATGGGGCCCCGCACGACATCGCCAATGGCGTAAATGCCGGGCACGTTGGTGGCGTAATGATCATTGATCACCACGCGCCCGCGCTCGGTTGCAACGCCAACGGCCTCCAGCCCCAGCCCATCGGTATTGGGACGGCGCCCGGTAGCAACCAGCACGATCTCTGCTTCCAGCGTTTCCGCCGCCCCGCCGGCCACCGGCTCGAACGTAACCTTGGCCCCCGAAGCGCTGGCGACAACGCCGGTAACTTTCGAAGACATTTTAAAAGCCATGCCTTGTTTGGCGAGCAGGCGTTGAAAGTTTTTGACCACCTCGCCATCCATACCCGGCAAAATACGGTCGAGATATTCGATTACGGTAACTTCCGCCCCAAGCCGCCGCCAGACCGAGCCCAGCTCCAGCCCGATCACGCCCGCACCGATCACGATCAGCTTTTTGGGCACCTTCCCCAATTCAAGGGCACCGGTAGAAGAAACCACGGTTTTCTCGTCGATCGTGATGCCCGGCAAGGTTGCCGCCTCTGATCCCGTTGCGATCACGATGGCTTTGGCGGTCAAGATCTGCTTGGCGCCGTCTTCCGCCGTAACCTCGACCTCGCCGGCCTTCACAAGGCGGCCAAGCCCCTGAAACGCGGTGATCTTGTTCTTTTTAAGCAGAAACGCGATGCCGGTCACATTGGCATCCACGGTGTCCTGCTTGTGCTTCATCATGGCATCCAGATTAAGCTTGGGCTTGGATACCTCGATCCCCAGCGCAGGAAATTCGTGCCCTGCTTCCTCGAAGCGTTCAGAGGCATGCAGCAAAGCCTTGGACGGAATACACCCGACATTGAGGCAGGTGCCGCCATGGGTCTTGCGCTTTTCAACGACCGCCACCGTGAGGCCCAATTGCGCCGCACGAATAGCGCAGACATAGCCGCCGGGGCCGGTGCCGATAACCACAAGATCAAAGCTGCTCATGAGGGT
>CAZGKS010000160.1:4948-5249 GCA_964526275.1 uncultured Methylobacterium sp.
GCTTCTGGATAAAACCGTAAAAAAGCACCACGCATTCTGTAACAAGGGTATTTGAAGTACGCCATTTTTCCATGGAAATATGGCACGCTCCAAAATGCATGCGCATCGCTTAATCCAGAACCGCGCCGCTGGCTATAGCGATCCTCTCCCCAATTGGTGGCAAGGCGAAGGCCATCCGCTTGAAGGCGCAGGATTTATGCCCTGCCTGCTTTGCTGCATAGTGGATAGGTGCTCGATCCGGAAAAATCAGACCGGCGGCTTCAAGCGTATCGAGCAAGTCCCTGGCATCGCTGATGATGAT
>CAZGKS010000161.1:0-5245 GCA_964526275.1 uncultured Methylobacterium sp.
GGCCAAATCCGCCGGAGGTAAGCGTGCCGATTTGCCGTGTCCCCGCGAAAATCCCGGTGCCCTCGCGCGCCGGTTGCCGCCCCAGCGGGCGCAGCCCAACCCGCTTGCGCGAAGGGGTCTCGCTGATCTCCTGCAAGATCCGCTGATAGCCGGGAAAACCGCCATCTTCCCGCCGCCGTTTTTGGATGGACCAGCCAAGCCCGGCTTCAATGGGGGTCGTGTTTTCGTCAATATCATGGCCATAAAGGCACAAACCGGCTTCAAGGCGCAGGGAATCGCGTGCGCCAAGCCCCACGGGCATAACCCGCGAATCGGCGGCCAGTTTCTCCCACAAGGCCAGCGCATGGGTGTTTGTGGTGGAGAGTTCGAAGCCATCCTCCCCGGTATAGCCGGAGCGCGAGATATGCAGATGCCCGCCATCAAACGTTGCCCCATGGCAGGCCATAAACGGCAAAATCTCGATACCGGGCACCAGCACGCGCAGCACATCGATGGCCTGCGGCCCCTGGAGTGCCATCAGCGCCAGATCCTCCACAGGGCTTAGCTCCACCCCGTCAGGGAGCTGCGAAGCGATATGTTTGTAATCGGCGTCCTTTCGGGCGGCATTGACCACCAGATACGCCCAGGAATCGCGCCGGGCATAGGCCAATCTTGTGATCATCAGATCATCGAGAATGCCGCCCTTGTCATTGAGGAGCTGAGTATAGCGCTGTTTGCCGGGCTTGAGATCGCGCAGATCGCATGGCACCAGGGCCTCCAGCGCACGGGCGGTTTTCTCCCAGCTATCGGAGACCACAAAGGCTTGCCCCATATGCGAGACATCGAATAACCCGGCCGATTGCCGGGTAAAGCGATGCTCCCCCAAAATCCCTTCCTTGTAATTGACCGGCATGGCATAGCCCGCAAAGGGCACCATGCGCCCGCCATGGGCTTCGTGCCACGGCGTGAGGGGGGTAGATTTGAGATCGGGGGCGGTTTGATCGTGCGACATGAGGCATCCATGCAAAGGGCGCGATCGCAAGGAGGATCCTTGCGATCATGCCCCCTCTGTCACGATACCTGAGAGATTCCGCATGCGTGTTCAGCAAAGAAGGGTGCCCCGCACATTCTGTGCCGACAACCTTCAGGCGCTGTGATTGTCAGCCTCACTCCCCCCATTTTGCACAGCAAACAAGAGATGAGTGCGCACCACAACGCGCTTGACAGCAAACTTGCTCCTTCGGTGGATGGGTGAGCCATCGCTTTCCAGAGCGGCTTTTCCGGCGCGGTCCTTTTGCCTGAGCGTTTCCGGGGCGGTTGCGCCTTCGGCGGCGAGCGTATCCCAATATGGTGTGATACTCCCGCTCTCTCCCGCGCCGGAGAGGGCCGTACACAAGAACTAGCCGATTTGGCCGCCCTGTCAATCAGGCCCGCGCATATTCCTGCGTAATCTTGCGCCTCAAGAATCTTGCGCAAGGTCATGCGCAGGATCGCGGGCCGGGTCATGGGCAGGATAAGGCTTGGGCAGGATAAGGCTTGTCGATCCGCAATCGCGCGCGTTAAACTGGCGCAGCCCCGTGCGCTTTGCGCGCCTTTTCCTGCTGGACCAATTCCCATGAACAAAAACCGTTTGGAAGCCTTTACCGATGGCGTCATCGCGATCATCATCACGATTATGGTTCTGGAGATGAAAGTGCCGACAGGGCATCAATTTGGCGATTTATTGCCCGTGCTACCAAAATTCATCAGCTACGTTCTAAGTTTTGTTTATGTCGGCATTTATTGGAATACGCATCACCACACCGTTCAGATTGCCAGAAGCGTCAATAATACGGTATTATGGGCTAACTTGAATTTACTTTTCTGGTTATCTTTGTTGCCCTTTACATCCGGATGGCTGGGTAATGATTTCGAATTACAACCCATGTTGCTCTATGGGCTTAATTTATTGTTGTGTGCGGCTTCTTACACATTATTCGCCCATGTCCTCACGGGGCACCATGGGCTTGAACCCTATCTGGTGCAGGCCTTTGGGCGCAACAAAGGGCGCAGCACGCTCTCCTTGGCGCTCTATCTGGCCGGCATTGGCCTGACCTTCGTGCATCCGTGGTTGGGCTTTGCGGCGTATTGTCTGGTGGCCGCCTTGTGGGTTGTTCCCGACAAGGCGCTTTTGCGCGCGTTGGAATACGATGCCAAAGCGAGCAGCACAAAAGCTGGGCATAGCGACAAGCGATAACCCTGCCCAACCCTGACCCCCACGAGGGCGTTAAAAGGCCGTGCAGATCATTTCGCCTGGGATTTTACCGCCCGCTCCATACGGGGATCCGGTACAATCCAGATCAGAGCCACCAGGGTATAAATCGCAAATCCTGCAAAAGGATACAAGAAGGTCAAACCGATCCCGATACAATAGAGAACCAGCGAGACAAGGCCTTTCCGGTCTTTATCCAGCGCCTGGGCAATCAGGGAATCTTTCCCGTGATGCGCAAGCAGATTGCCGACAAATAATTTATAGCTGACCGCACACAGCAATAAGTTCAAACCAAAAAATAGCATTGGAATTTTGGAAAAATGATTTTCGCCGATCCATCCCGATGAAAACGGCAATAGGGACAAGAAAAACAGCAGGATAAGATTTGTCCACAAGGTCCGTCCATTGATAGAATGCACGGTTTGCATGGTGTGGTGATGGTTGTTCCAATAAATACCGACATAAACGAAGCTTAGGATATAGCTTAGAAATTTTGGCCATAGGCTGACAATATCCGCCCATCCATCGCCATGCGGAACCTTTATTTCAAGCACCATGATCGTGATGATGATCGCCATCACCCCATCTGTAAACGCTTCAAGCCGGTTTTTGTTCATGAGGGCCTCTGCCATTCTTCGGCGTGTTGAAGAAGCCCACGCGCAGGCCTTGTTGGCTTGGAGCACGCTGGCGGAGGCGTGTAAAGGCGGTTTATCGCCGTTTGGGGCGGGGTCCTGTTTTGGCGGCGGTATCAAACCCCAGATAAAGCGTATATTCATCGCCAGGATCGCGCGCCGTGATCGGCAATACCAGCCCCTCATCGATAAACGTAAACGCGTTTTGCCCTTTATCGTCTTGCACAGCAACGCTGACATTGAGCGGGCGCGAAATTTTCACACTGCCATCGGCCCGCGCGGCAAGCCGCAAGGGCAGCGTATAGGTGCCAGCTTTGCCGTTATCCCCGAGCACCAAGCGGCCCTGCACGCCGATCTTGATTCGCATCTGGGTGCCTTCAACCTTGCATTCACGCGCAAATTCCTGAAGATAGGCCTGATAAGTCACCCCGCGCGGACCGGCATTCTGGCCAACCCGATAAACCTCCGCACCGTCCAGCAAGGCGAGCTGCGGGCAGCCATATTCCCGCGTTTCCACATCTTCTTTTTGCGGGGGGAGGGGGGTCGTCCCCGCAAACAGCAGCGTTTCCGTGAATTTCTTTTCGCCCTCGGCGGAATAAGAGAAACACCCTGCAAGCGGCAGGGCACAGGCCAAAAGCCAGCCCGATACCCGCAAACGACGGCGCATCGGGTTATGAGAGAAAAAAGTTTCCAAACGCGTTGCCATGGTTCACCTGTCTCCAGCTTTACTGAATTGCCGCATACCCGCTCTCAAACCCCGGCAGCGTGACAGGCATGCCGCGCCCTTCATCGGGGGTGAGAAACAACGAGAACAGGGCGATCTTGCCGCGCTTGAAGCCTTCAAGCAAGCCCCCTTCCAGATCGACCTCTGCCACACACCCGCTTTCGAGGCAGCGGATGAATTCGGTAGCGCCAATTTCACGCTCATCAATTTTAAGCCCCAATCGGCGTGGCAGCAACACCCCCAATGGCACAATGATCCGCAAAACCGGGCGCCGCACGGCAGCGGCATTGGGATCCTTTTTGCGCCGCTCGATCGTTGCTGCACCATCCTCGACCTTGAGCACCACAACCGCCACATTCAGCCCGCTTTGGTCCACAACATTCTGGATCAGGATGCATTGCTCGCCCTTGCCGCTTTGGGAGGCATCACAGCGATGTTGCCAGTCGCCATATTGGGCTTTGAGCGTCCCTTGCGCGGCAGCATGCGGGGCCCCCAGCACGCTGGCCAACAAGAGGAGCGCCGCACAGTGCCAGGCCACAAACCGGTGCTGTGCTGTTCGCGGTTGCTGCATACGCGCCTCCATGTTTCCTCGCAAAAAGCAGCTAAAATCAAATGAGATCAAAGCCTCGATCCCCGCACCCCTAACAGAGCCATGCATCGGGAGCAAGCAACCCCCGAGGGTCGATGCCGGAGATGGGAAAAAAATGCGGCCTAAGAAGGGCTTTGCCTTGGCAAAATTGTGGGGTATGGAGGAAAATGTAGCGTTGGATTCTGGACATATTTGTAAAAAATAATATGACAGATCCGACAACCGGCATGCGCCGGGCATCGACAATCAGAATGCGCTAGGGAGTGGCATTGGCCATGGCTTTGATTAACAAAACAAAATTTAGAGCGGCCGTGGCCTTCGGCGCCACTCTGGTGTCGGGGGCATCCGCCATGGCGAGTAGCTATGGAAAATCGGAGCCATGGCAGCTCGGGCTTCAGGCGGCCGCTAGCCCGGTGGCAGAGAATATCCATTGGTTCCACGATGCCCTGCTCATGCCGATCATTACAGTCACGACCTTGTTTGTGCTACTCCTTTTGATCCTTGTCGTCGCGCGCTTCAACCGCAAGGCCAACCCAACCCCCTCACAGACCACGCATCATGTTGGGCTGGAGGTTGCCTGGACCTTGCTCCCTGTTCTGATCCTTGTGGTGATCGCGGTGCCATCTTTTCGCCTTCTCAAGGAGCAGGTGGTCATTCCGAAGGCCGATATAACCCTTAAAGTGACCGGCAATATGTGGTTCTGGTCGTTTGAATACCCCAAGGAAGCCGGGGGGCTCCAATTTGATGCCCGCATGCTTTCCGATGAGGATATCGCCACTGCGGTCAAGAAAGGCCGGTCCAAGGATACCATGCCGCGCCTGCTTGCCGTGGATAACGAGGTCGTTCTGCCCGTTAACAAGGTGGTGGCTGTTCAGGTTACCGCAACCGATGTCATCCACGCTTTTGCGGTTCAGTCTTTTGGCGTAAAAATTGACGCCGTGCCCGGCCGCCTCAACCAGACATGGTTCAAGGCCACGCGGGAGGGAGTTTATTACGGCCAATGCCAGGAATTGTGCGGCAAGGATCACGCCTTCATGCCGATGGCGATCCGCATTGTTTCCGAGCAAAAA
>CAZGKS010000162.1:0-5233 GCA_964526275.1 uncultured Methylobacterium sp.
AGGAATCCACTTAGGAAACGCCCCGAAACAGTGCAAACAAACCGAGCCAGCTCTACTATCTGAAATTTTGTGCTCGGGGCGGGTTGAACCTCATGCGATTTTGAACCGCTCCTCGAACATGATCGCGAATTGGGACTTTGCTTCGGTCCATTCGCGAGCGGGCATTTTCCAATCTTTTGCGACATCGCGCAAGACGAGAAAAATCAACTTCATCGCAGCCTCGTCGGTTGGAAAATGGCCCCGGATTTTCACGGCACGGCGCAGCGATGAATTCAGCGCCTCGATGGCATTCGTGGTGTAGATGATCTTCCGGACGGCTTCCGGGAAGGCAAAAAACGGGATCACCCGATCCCAGTTCCGGCGCCAGGCTTCGGTGATAGCGGGGTATTTTTTGCCCCAATCGCCGTCTTCGAAGGCTTCTAGCGCCTTCAATCCGGCATCGGCATCCTTCGCGCGGTAAATCTCGCGCAGGGCCGGCACCAGGGGCTTCCGGTCCTTCCACGACACGAACTCCAGGCTGTGCCGGATAAGATGGACAATGCAGGTTTGCACCAGTGACTGCGGAAACACCGCATTGATGGCTTCCGGGAAGCCCTTCAGGCCATCGACGACCGTGATCAGGATGTCCTCGACACCGCGGTTCTTGAGCTCACTCATCACTCGAAGCCAGAATTTGGCGCCTTCCGTCGTCTCGATCCAGATGCCGAGAATGTCTTTGGTTCCATCAGCTTGCACACCCAAAGCGAGGTAAATCGCCTTGTTGCGCACGAGCCCTTCGTCCCGGATCTTCACCCGCATGGCGTCAAAGAAAACAAGCGGATAGCTCGTCTCAAGCGGCCGGTTCTGCCACTCGGTGACGGTCTCCATCACCGCGTCGGTCACGGGTGAGATCAGGTCGGGGGAGACATCCAGCCCGTAGATCTCCATCAGATGGCCCTGGATCTCGCGCACGCTCATCCCACGCGCGTACATCGAGATGATCTTCGTATCAAAGCCCGGAAACCGGCGTTGATATCGCGCGATCAGCTTCGGATCGAAGCTACCCTCCCGGTCCCTCGGAAGGCGAAGATCGAGCTTCGACGTCGCCGTCAGCACCGTCTTCTTCGAAAAGCCATTCCGGCGGTTCGGCTTGCCTGATGACGCCTCGCTGTCGAGGTGATCATTCCGCTCGGCATTCAGAACCCGCTCGGCCAGTGCCTTCTTCAGATCGTCAAGCAAGCCGTCCTTCGCGAATGCGTCCTTCGGATCACGCCCTGCCAGAAGATGATCCAGTATGTCCTTCTTGATTGCCATTTGCGCCCTCCATCGGCGTCATTATGGCCCAAAGCACAAAATTCACGACAGTCCCAAAAAAACCGTGCTGCCAACGGAACAGTCTCGTCCGGATATTACCCGCAAGCGCAGTCGCTGGAAGGCATATCAACATAAAATTGACCCCAAACGGCTGGTCTTCATGGATGAGACGTGGGTCAAGACCAATATGGCACCCTTGCGCGGCTGGGGGCCACGCGGGCTACGGCTGGATGCGCGTGTTCCGCACGGGCACTGGAAAACCCTCACCTTCATCGCCGCGCTACGCCATGACCGCATCGATGCGCCTTGGGTGATCGACGGGCCGATCAACGGCGATCTCTTCACCGCTTATGTGAAAGAGGTTCTGGCCCCAACTCTGTCCAAGGGCGATGTCGTGATCCTGGACAATCTCGGCTCCCACAAGGGCAAGGCCGCCAGAGCAGCAATCCGCGCCGTTGGCGCTCATATGATCTTCCTGCCCGCCTATAGCCACGATCTCAACCCTATTGAGCAGGTCTTCGCCAAGCTCAAACATCTGATGCGGAATGCAAGCCCTCGAACCGTTGAGGACACATGGCGAAAGGTCGGATCACCCCTCGACCTTTTCTCACCAAACGAATGCGCAAACTATCTCAAAAACTCAGGCTATGCTTCCGTATGAAAACAGCAAGCTTTAGCCGCCCTCCCCTTCAGTGGCAAGCCGATTTTCCTCTGACAGTGCTCTCCATCGCGCGGCCGACTTCTCGGTCGAAATTGTGGCGTTCACGGCCAGAGTCCTCGACTGCATCTTTCCCCTTCTTCCGCCAATGAAGCCAGATTTCCTCGGGGTCTGCACCCATGCGAACCAGCGCATGAATGGCAAGCTGGTTATAGCCGCCCCGATTGGCGATGACACCTGAGTCCAGCCGGTCAAATAGCGGCTGAATGGCTTTGCGCCCCTCCGCGCCCATCGTGCAAAGGCCAATCAGCCCGGCAAGGAACGGGTGCTCCCAGGCTCTGCCTTTGTCGTAGCGGAACTTCTGTGCATCGTCGATGAGCCAAAGCAGCATGTCGACGCCATCCGGGCCAAAATCGGCAAAACGCGACAACGCTAAGTACGTCGGCACCCGCAGCGCGCCCTGACGCGCTAACCACTCAAGGTCTTGCCGGTGTTTCAGAACCGTCTCACGCGGCAGGGCAGCCAAAACGCGTCCGATTGCCGAGAGCTCCTCATTCCAAGCCGAATCTGGGTTCACTGCGGCACTGGCAGCTTGGCCACGCAGCCGCTTGAACATGGCGGCGGCGATAGCGTCAAAATAGTCCTGCGGCGCATCCTTGGCATTTCGTATGGCTGATGCCGCGAATTGTGACACCGGTAAGCGTTCGTCTTCTAGCAACCTCCGTGCCAAGACAAGATCAGCCCCCTCAATAGTCTGCTTGATGTCGAGGGCCTTAAAGAAATCCTCAGCGACCGGTGCAGGCATCGTCCCCGTATCGCCACCGCGCAGCATTGCGTCCTTGAGCACGGCACGGGTCTCTGCGTCGGCGTCAGCCTGGCGCAACGCTAGGGTCAAGACCCATTAAACATGGAAGGTTGGTCGCTTCGAAAATGAAAGAGCATCCCGTGTTTTAAACTTGGATAGGTCGCTATTTCTTTCTTTTTCTCGCGATCCTCCGGACGTGATCTTGACGGCAAATGGATACGTCAAACCTCTCAACCGTGCCATGGGGCACGCTTTTCGAGCTTTTCCTGTCCTTTTGCTCACCAAAATCACGCCAACCATCCACGATAATGAGTCCTGACCCTAGATCAAACCCAAGCCGCTCGGTCAGAAACGCGGTCAAATCCGGCTTTTCGTAGTATTTCTTGTCGATGTTGATCGTCTCGCGCCAACGCGCAAGCACCGGATGCATGCGAAGCTGGTATCCGCCTCCAGCCGTCGGGGCAAATAGCGGCGCAAGCTTGTACGTTACGACAAATGTCTTGCGGTAAGTCTCCCTGAAAGCGTTTCCTTGCTGCTCATGCATCGTAATTCGGTCAGCCCTGACGGTGTCTGCACGGATCGAAAGACCAGCACTATTTTCATCATCGCCGCGTTTTGAGTTTCCTATGCTGAGCACGAAGTCCGCTGTACCGAGCGCCGCCCTCTCGGCGATCAGGCAATTGCCCTTGGCGATTTCGAGCCGCATCAACTCTGCTGCGCTCTTCGCGTATCGGACCTGCTCTCTATCCCTGATCTTGATTGGATCAAATGCCTGAGGCAGCCTGTCCTGCGGACAGGACTGTCGCCTTTCAAGCCGAAAACTGTCCACCTCAACGAAAGGGTCAAGGGCAAGATTGACATCTTGCTCGACCATCAACACTCGCTCGGCAACGCCGTTGATGAGCGCCCGCTGGCAAAAGCCGTCGCAATTCATAACTCCATTGGACTTGCTCCAGTTATAGCTGCCATAGCGCACCGCAATCGACTTGCCCTTGGGCACTGTTCCTATATCCAAATCGCCAGCCACCTGTGCTTTGGCATTTGCATCCAGTTTGCGGTTGACAAGATAGGGTGGCACAGCGAGCAGCGCCAGCGTTAGAGCCAGCGCGGCTCCAGTCCCCATCCAGCCCAGCGCCGCAGAAACCAGGTCCCCAAGACGACAAAAAAAAGGAACGGCGCGGCCATCAGAAACATGGCGATCGGAATACCGATGACGGTGATCAAAGCCACGGAAATTATGCTGGTGGCGAACATGCTGATCGCAGCCGAAACCCCGAGGAGTATCAGCCAGAACTTCCAGCTGCCGCCCGTCGCCTTGCTTCCAAGGATTTTACCCAAGACTTTGGCAATAAGCTTCCCAAAGATTAAGGCGACAACAACACCAATGCCAATTGCCCAAAACACGTTCACCTCTGCGGCTTTGCAACCGGCACAGTATCAGGTTTGCCAATTTACACCGGTTTAACGCGGCCATCAAGCTTTGACTGAGGGTGAACCGGAAATGAACTGCAGGCATCCTCGATTGGATGTTCAACCGACAACTGCGCCCGTGAAGGTGCCGTCAGACAAACCAAAAAAGTCTCGCAAAGCGCCCTACCTCGACATCGATCAGGCCGCGCAAAGCTGACGCCACTCATTTAGGGCTGCGGTGCGACGATCCTTGAAATTCGGTCGGCTGATGAGCGTGCGTTCCTGGTCGAAGTGGTTGTGGATCGAGCCGTAAACCGCGGCGAATTTCTGCAGATTTCGGATCCGCCGGAAGCGCAGGATCGCCCATTCTCTTCGTCTAGAGCATGATGTGTTCAGACGGAAGCACATTATGCTTTTATCTTATTATTATCGCATGTTTTTTTGTGAAAAACCGCTTACACTTTTTCACAGCATGCTCTAAACTGCTGGTGTGAATTCTCGGCGCGGTTGTTTAAGCAACGCCCAACCTCGCGCTTGTCGATGGCGGTCAGGGCCTTCAACGCTGCCTTCGTATCGCGCCGTTTCGGCAGAGGTATAGCTTCCGCCACCGTTTCAATTACGAGCACGGGTATGACACGTGCGGCACGAAGAAGCGGCGAAAAAAAGTAGCGGGACTGACAGTCCCGGAACCGGCGTGAGATGATTGACGATTTTTATCGATGGGATGATTCAAAACCGCTCGCGCCGCATTCCGCCGGGCTCACCACCTGCCGGAACAGATGAAAATACTCCCGGCTCAGACCATCACACGCCATCACACATCGCCGGAACACCGCCAGCAACCAGATCTGTCGCGCCCAGTTCCGCCGCAGCTTCTCGTAGGATTGCCGGGTAGTTCTCGAAGGGCTGATGCGCGGAGAGCATGTCGTTATAGGCCGTGATAATGCCGAAGACAGGCGCAGTCCCAGCGGTCAGACGCGCTTTAACCGGGCAGGAGCAAGCCGCAGATCGACCGGTTCGATAGGCACCCTGACAGCCTGCACATCTCAGCGCCGCGCGGCCGACTG
>CAZGKS010000163.1:0-226 GCA_964526275.1 uncultured Methylobacterium sp.
GGGCTTGTCCATGGCGATGAACCCGGTAGCATCGGTCTTGCCCGATGCGTCCGCCATGGGCGTCCCGAAGGCCTTGTCCATGGCAATGAACCATTGCGGTGTGTTGCGGAAAATGACCGGCTTTTTCGAGCGCCAGGAATGTGGATATTGGTGCTTGAGGCGCGCGCGCGCCACCAGCGCCTGCGCCTCGATCAACGCCTGGATTACCGCCTCGTTCGCATCCCCC
>CAZGKS010000163.1:236-5227 GCA_964526275.1 uncultured Methylobacterium sp.
ATCGGTATAAACGCTGTCATCATCGACCGTGAAGGGGATTTCGGTGGCAATGCCGCCTGCACGCAGCAGGGCCTGCGTGGCGGCGGCTGTCCATAATTCGAAATCCTCGCGCCCATGCCCCGGCGCGGTATGGACAAAGCCGGTCCCGGCGTCATCGGTCACGTGGTCGCCATCAAGCAGGGGAACAGTGAACGTATAACCAAGCGCCGCGAGGGGATGCGCGCAGACAAGGCTTGCCATATCCTGCGCGGAAAGATCGACACAATGGGCGAGCGTGAGCTTGGCCGCATCCCCCACCGCCTCGGCCAGTTTTTTGGCGAGGATGAATTTTTCGCCGGGTTTGGGCCCGAAATCGCGGGCATTGGCGGCCACTTCATACAAGGCGTATTCGATCTTGCGGGAATAGGCGATCGCGCGGTTACCGGGCAGGGTCCAGGGTGTAGTGGTCCAGATGACGATGCTGGTGTCCGTCATCGCCCCACCTGTCACCGGAAATTTCACAAAGACCGCATCGGAGGTATGGTCGAAATATTCGATTTCCGCATCCGCCAGAGCGGTTTTTTCCACCACACTCCACATGACCGGCTTGGAGCCGCGATAGAGCAACCCGTTGTTCTTGAACTTCAAAATCTCGCGCGCGATTTGGGCTTCAGCGGCAAAGGCCATGGTGGAATAAGGGTTATCCCAATCCCCGGTAACGCCCAGCCGCTTGAATTCCTCGCGCTGGATGCCAAGCCATTTTTGCGCGTAATCCCGGCATTCGGCCCGAAACGCATTGATAGCGGCGCCGGAAGCCAGATCCGGCTTGGTGCGGCCCTTGGCGCGGTATTCTTCCTCGATTTTCCATTCAATCGGCAGACCGTGGCAATCCCAGCCGGGTACGTAGTTGGAATCAAACCCCAACATGGATTGCGAGCGGGTGACCAGATCTTTAAGGATCTTGTTGAGCGCATGGCCAATATGGATATTGCCATTGGCATAGGGCGGGCCGTCATGCAGCACGAATTTCGGCCGCCCTTTCGCCGCCGCCCGAATGCGGGCGTAAAGGTCGATTTTCTGCCAATGCGCCAGAATTTCCGGTTCTTTTTGCGGCAAACCGGCGCGCATGGGGAACGGGGTCTGCGGCAAAAACAAGGTTTGGGAATAATCAAAGGCAGGCGCGTGCGGCGTAGCGTTGGACATGGGGGCCTCGGGCGGAAAACGTCGCACCCGCTATAGCGGCTTTAGCCCCCCTTGCGCAAGGATCGCGCGGGCCTGTGCGCTATCTTGCGCCATTTGCGCCAGCAAGGCGTCGGTGGAGGCAAAACGCTGTTCTGCCCGCAGATAGGCAACAAACCCAACGCGCAAAATCTTGCCGTATAAATCCCCGGCAAAATCAAACAAATGCACCTCCAGCAGCGGCGCGCCGTTATCAAAATGCGGCCTTACGCCCAAGCTGGCAATGGCCGGATAAAGCGCCCCATCCACGCGCGCCCAGACCGCATAAATGCCATAAGGGAGCCCATTGCCGACCTCCAGCGCCAGATTGGCGGTTGGGTAGCCTAGTTCGCGCCCCAATTTGCGGCCATGCTGCACGTCCCCTTCCAAGGTATAGGCATAACCCAGCAAGGTGTTGGCGGCGACAATCTCCCCTTGGCGCAACGCCTCCCGGATGCGCGAGGAGGAAACCACCCCCCCCTGTGCGCTAAAGGGCGACACGAGCGCCACCTTGAACCCATGCTGCGCCCCTGCACGCCTCAAGAAATCGGGTGTGCCTGCGCGCGCCTTGCCAAAGTGAAAATCCTCCCCCACCGCAACCGCCCGCACCCCCAGCCTGCCCACCAACAGATCGGTTATAAACGCCTGCGCGGAAAGCCCTGCCAGATCGGCTGTGAAGGGGAGAAGGGTCGCCGCCTCAAAGCCGATACGCACCAAGGCTTCCGGCAGCAAGGCGGGCTGGGTCAGCGCAAAAAATGGCGTATCGGGCGCAAAAAACGCGCGCGGATGCGGCGTAAAGGTCAACGCCATAATTTGCGCACTCTCGCCCCCCAGCGCGCGCGCGGCAGCAACAACAGCGGCATGCCCCCGATGCGCCCCGTCGAAATTGCCAATCGCCAACACCCGGTTGGGATGCGCGGGCGGGTATCCGGCAGGCGCGGCGTCGGCAGCCGGAAAAGCGGGGTGATAAGAGACAAACGAAGCAGACACGCAAAGCCTTGGCAAAACAGGGAACCGCAAGGCTTCTACCAGACAAGGGCCTGCATGCGCCAGCGCGGTGTTACGCCATAATGGGCACAAAGCGCCAAAAATGCGGGTTCATCAAGCGTTTTTCCGTCCGGATAGAGCGCTTCGGCATGGATGCCGCCCAAGGTTGCCAGCACATCATACCCTGCTTGCATCCCGCCCAGAATATCGGTGCGGAAGGCATCACCAATCGCCAGAACACGGGCTTTAGGCACTTTGCACCCAGCAATATGCTCAATTTCCGCCTGAGCATGCGCATAAACCAGCGGGTGCGGCTTGCCCACCCAATGCACAACCCCGCCCATTTTTTCATACAGATCGGCAATCGCGCCCGCACAGGGGATCAAGTGCCCACCGCGTTCGACCACCAGATCAGGGTTGGCGCAAAACAGGGGCAGCGTCCGCGCCAAAGCCTGCGCCAGCATGGGGCGATAGGTCTGCGCGTTTTCAAGCGTATCATCAAACAAGCCGGTGCATAAAATATAGGCTGCCGCCTCGAATGGTACCGGGCGCGCAGCGAGCCCGGCAAACAAGGTTTGGTCGCGCTGCGGTCCCAGAAAATAAAATGGTTTATCGCCCTCCTGCGCGATCAGATCGCGCATGACCCCGCCGGAGGATAAAATCGCATCATAAGCGCTCTCGTCGATGCCCAATTGCGCAAGCTGGGCACGAATAGGCCCGCTTGGGCGCGGCGCATTGGTCAGCAACACCACGATCTTGCCGGCTTTTCGTGCCTTGCGCAACGCTTCCGGGGCTTCCGGGTAAGCGGCAACACCGTTATGGAGCACCCCCCAGACATCGCAGATCAGGGCGTCATAAGGCGCAAGCAGATCGGAAAGCCGGGATTTGTGTGTCATGGTTGGGGTGTCACACTGGAAGGGGTATAATAGCTGGCACGGGATAAATCCGCAAAAACTGCCCGCACATCAGGCCCGCCGGGCAAGTTCGCGCAGCCCGGAGCGCTTTTCCTCGGGCGGCAGAGGGCCTGCCCCCACCGTGCCCATTCCGGTTTGCGGAGCCTGATTTTGAACCGCATGGCCGCCATAGCTCCCCAAAGCTGCAGAATTACCTGCCGCTTTTGTCGCCAAGGCTTCAAAGGTATCGGAACGCACCGGTTGAGGCGGCGCGATAGCACTGCCTTGCGCAAAGCCGATATCGTAATCGAGCAATTCAGCGATGGTCGCCTCGTCCTCGATATTCTCCGCGATCAAATGCAGGTGATTGCGCTCGAGCATTTCAACAATATCGGCGGCGGCAACCCCAAGCAAGGTATCGTTGGCGCTGACCAGATCGAGCAGGCGTGCACTTTCCATCCGCAGCCAGCGCACCCCAATCCGCGCAAGCCGGATGGGATCAAAGGCGAATTCCTCCACCTCCGAAGCCATGAACTGGAAGCCAAGCCGGTGCAAGGCACCCAGTGCCTCGTGGTCATAAGAAACAGAGCGGCTGAAGAACCGCAGCGGCATGGCCAGAACGATCCGCTGCGCCAAATCCGGTTGATCCGCCAGCAGGCCCCGCACATCGGCCATAGCGGCTTCACTGACCAAAAAACGCTGGGAAAGATCGATGATGATTTGCCCCTCGCGCCGCGTTTGCACAAACGACCGAGCAAGCCGGATGGCTTGCAGCATCAAACGGCGATCAAAAGCGAGTTGATGCCCCACCGATTCAATCGCCATGCGCAGATGCGTATTGTCTATTGACAGGTCGCTCCCTTCCGGGCGCAAGGTGAGATGATACGCCCGGATTTTCCGCTGGGGTAAGCCAATAACCCGCTGGAGATACAAATCAAACCGGTCTGCCGCGATAGCAGAGGACACCAACTGGCGGATTTGGCGGGAAGGTTCGCTGCTGCCAAGCCGCGTAAGCCCCGGCAACGGCACCCGCTCGATCCCCCGGATCGCTGCGGGCTCGATGGGCGGCGTTGAGGTGGAGATGATTCCCTGTGAGACAAAAACCGACGGCGCGGGGGGCGCCAAAGGCACGACCCGCTGCGGAGCAATGGGGGAAGCGAGCGGCGAAGAAGCCGAAGGGGTCTCTTCGCGCAAGGGGACGGTAACCTTTGGCACAAAATCCCGGGCGACGGGCTCTGCGCGCGGCGCATGGCCCTGTGCCAGGCTATAAGACTGGGGTAACTGGGCTAAAGTTTCTTCCAGCCGACGATCCATTTCCGCCGCATCATGCGCCAGATCATGAACGAGCGCACTCAGCGCCGCCAGATCATCGCTGCGAAACTGCTCGCAGCGCGCGGTTTGCAGCGCACTTTCCCGCAATTCACGCGTATAACGGGCGAGCAGGGCGACATTCTGGCGCGTTTGGTCGACCAGCGCTTCAGTCTGGCGCAAATGTCGCCGCATATGAAACAATTGCGGCAGAACAAACCCCAACGCGCCCGCCAAAGCGGCCGTGCCGAGTACGGCCCCAACCCAGAGCAACCCCAACCGATGCAACAAGGCAACGCTGCCGCCGCCAAGCACGGCAACAAACAAAGCGGCAAGAATCTGGATGGTGCGCGGTCTCATGATCGCCCAAACTTTAAGTCTGAAGATGGAAGAAAAAACGCCTTTTACGCCGCGAATCACGCATGTTGACGCTACCGCCTCCTGCGCGGCTTGGCGAGAGTCAAGCGCGGTCAATATCCAAAAAAAGTCATAATCTGTTCATATTTTTTACCATGGTAGATATAGAGCTGGCTCGGGGGATCTGATCAGCCGGGATAAGTGGAAATTCTGCCTGAGAGCGGCGTAGTATGCGCTGCGAACAGGAGC
>CAZGKS010000164.1:0-5206 GCA_964526275.1 uncultured Methylobacterium sp.
CATTATCACTTTATCGATCTGCCGCGCTTTGAGGAAATGCGCGAGCGCGGGGATCTGCTTGAATGGGCGGAGGTGCATGGTAATTTCTATGCCACGCCGCGCAAGCCCGTGGAGGCCGCGCTGGCAGAGGGGCGGGATGTGTTGTTCGATATTGATGTGCAAGGCACCTTGCAGCTTTATGAGCGGATGCGGGCGGATATTGCCTCGGTGTTTATTCTCCCCCCGTCGATCGCGGAGCTGGAGCGCCGCCTGCGCCGCCGGGCCGAAGACACCGACCCGGTGATCCGCCGCAGGTTGCATACCGCGCAAACCGAAATCGCGCATTGGGAAGATTATGATTACGTGCTGGTCAATGATGATCTCGACCGGTGCTATGGCGAGCTGAAGCATATTTTGCACGCTGAACGGCTCAAGCGGCATCGGCACCCGGTATTGGCGGGCAAGGTGGCAACCTTGCTGGCCGATCTTGAAAAAACGCTGGTGCGGCCAGCATGAGCACCGGGGGACGCAACGGCATGGGTAATCGCGGACGGGATGCGCGCGGGCGGGAGCCTCGCGGGGAAGATGCGCGCGGGCGGGAGCCTCGCGGGGGGGCGCAAGAACGGACAAGAGCGCAAGAGCGACCTTGGGCGCAAGAACGGGGTTTTGGCGATAAGCCTTTGCGCGAAAATGCCTTCGGCGAAAAACCGTTCGGTGAAAAACCCTTCAAGGATAAATCGCGCTTTGCCCCGCGTATTCGCGCGCCCAAACCCGGCTTGCCGGAAGGGGTAGAGGCGCTTTATGGTATCCATGCCGTGCAGGCGGCTTTGGCCAACAAGGCGCGGGCGCATCGGCGGTTGCTGGTTACCGATAACGCGTTGGTGCGGCTCAAAGAAGGCCCGCCTTTGCCGATCGCCGCTGAAAGTGTGCGAATCGAGGAGATTACCGCGCTTTTGCCCAAGGATGCGGTGCATCAGGGCGTGTATCTGGAAACGCATGCGCTGCCGGGCGCTGCGCTGGCGGATCTCCCGCGCGATAAAATTCTGGTTGCGCTCGATCAGGTGACCGATCCGCATAATGTCGGGGCGATTTTGCGCTCCTGTGCGGCGTTTGATGTCGGGGCGGTGCTCACCCCAACCCGCCACAGCGCGGAAATTTCCGGCGTGCTCGCCAAGGCGGCTTCGGGCGCGCTGGAGCTGGTGCCGATAGCGCCGGTCGCCAATTTGGGGCGGGCGCTGGCTGCGCTCAAGGCTGAAGGATTCACGCTGGTGGGGCTTGATTCGCAGGCCCCTGAAACGCTCGGCCCCTCGGGGCTGGGCGATTTTTCGGGGCTGGGCAGTTTTGCCCTGCGCGCGCCGGTGGTGCTGGTGCTGGGAGCAGAGGGGCGGGGGCTGCGCCCTTCTATCGCCGCCTTGTGCAACCATCTGGCAAGGCTGGATCTGCCCGGCCAGATCAAGAGCCTCAATGTTTCGAATGCGGCGGCAATCAGCCTGTTTGCGGTGTATCAGGCGTTGCGTGCGGGCAAGTGAGCGTTTAAAGAGAAACCAGTAGTCAGGCAGGGGCGGCAGGGTACTCACCTTGTTGCCCGCAGTGAGGGTCCACCATGGGCAAGGTTTATAGCACCGCTACCGAGGCACTCGCCGGTATTTTGAAAGACGATATGGTGGTTATGGCGGGCGGCTTCGGGCTGTGCGGCATTCCGGAAACGTTGGTCGAGGCGATCAAGGAATCGGGCGTCAAAGGCCTCACCGTTATTTCCAACAATGCGGGCGTGGATGGCGTGCATCTGGGCAAGTTGCTCGAAACCCGGCAGATCCGCAAGATGATCTCCTCCTATGTCGGCGAGAACAAGATTTTCGCACAGCAATATCTCTCGGGCGAGCTTGAACTCGAATTCACGCCGCAAGGCACGTTGGCCGAGCGCATCCGCGCAGGCGGGGCGGGCATTCCGGCGTTTTATACGGCAACCGGCTACGGCACCTTGGTGGCGGAAGGCAAGGAAGTGCGCGAATTCCCCAATTCACCGCGCTTCAAGGGCCGCAAATACATTCTCGAAACCGGGCTTTGGGCCGATCTGGCGTTGGTGCATGCCTATAAAGGCGACCTTGAGGGTAATCTGGTTTATCGTAAAACCGCGCGCAATTTCAACCCGATGATGGCAACGGCGGCGACGGTAACCGTGGCGCAGGTCGAGCATCTGGTGTCCACTGGCTCGATCAATCCTGACCAAATTCACACCCCCGGTGTGTATGTGAAGCGGATTGTCGAGGTCAAAGACGCTCAAAAACATATCGAAAACCGCACAACGCGTGCGCGTGCTGTGTAACCCGTCGTTTGAGCGTGTTGGGGGCAGGGGGCTTTTGGCGCGCTGCCTGCCAGTGCCGCCCGCCAAGCCTGTTTCGTACCGTCTTGTTTTTTCGTACCGTTTTGCAATGTATTAAGACCCACAGGAGAACGCCATGGCTTGGTCCCGCGATCAGATGGCCGAACGTGCCGCCCGCGAACTCAAGGACGGGTTCTATGTCAATCTGGGCATTGGCATTCCCACGCTCGTTTCCAACCATATTCCCAAGGGCATGAATGTCGAGCTGCAAAGCGAGAATGGCATGATGGGCATGGGCCCTTTCCCCTATGAAGGGGAGGAGGATGCCGACCTTATCAATGCCGGCAAGCAGACCGTGAGTGAATTGCCGACCACCAGTTATTTCTCTTCTGCCGAGAGCTTTGCGATGATTCGCGGCGGGCATATTGACCTGTCGATTCTGGGCGCGATGCAGGTGTCGCAAACCGGCGATCTGGCCAATTGGATGATCCCGGGCAAGATGGTCAAGGGCATGGGCGGTGCCATGGATCTGGTGGCGGGGGTCAAGCGCGTTGTGGTGGTGATGGAGCACGAGGCGCGCGGCGAATCGAAATTGCTCAAAGCCTGCAACCTGCCGCTCACTGGGGCCGGGGTGGTCGATATGGTGATCACCGATCTGGGGGTTTTTGCCGTGGATCGCAGCGGGCAATCGCCCATGCGGTTGCTGGAACTGGCGGAAGGCGTTACGCTGGAGGAGATTCGCGCCAAGACCGAGGCCGATTTCATCTCAGTGCTCTAAACATCGGGAGGGGCAAGGTTAACCATGCGAATCTTGGCCGCCCTGCGCCTTGTTCTTGGTTTGCGCAAGCTTGTCGCCCTTTACAAAGCGGCCTCTGGCGCTTCGATTTTGCGCCACTTGCGCTTCTCCCGCAAGCTTGTCGCCGGGCTTGCGAGTGTGTTTATCGGCCTTCCATTGCTGCTGGCTGGCGCGTTTTATGCGTATCTGGCGACGTTGGATCAAGGCGCCATGCAGCGGGCGCTGGTAGCCTTGTTGCAGGAACGGCCGGGCAATACCTTCACCTATGCGCGCAGCGAAATTCATTTATGGCCACGGCCGAAATTCGTGTTCCAGCAGGTGCTGCTTGTGCGTCCGGGCCTTGAGATTGCGAGCGAAAGCCTTGATATTCGCGCAAGTTGGCGCGATCTGCTCGACGGGCAGATCGACCGCCCGTCGATTGTGCTGGATCAGGCAAGGGTAAAGCTCACACTGCCGCAAAACTGGGCGCAACAGGCGAATAGCCCGCGCGCGTTGCTGGAAGGCCTGTTGGCAAGCGGGGCGTGGCTGGAGACGGCGTTGCCGTTTTCCCGCTATCGCCTGCGGCTGTTCCGGACGCGCCTGGAGGGATGGGCGCCGCTGGCGTCTGAAGTGATGTCCGATGTGCATTTTTCACAAGCCCACAGGTTCAGCGGAGAAATTCACGGCGGCACTGCGGTCAATTCGGTTGAAGTTGATCTGACAACCGATGGCCATGCGCGCCTTGTTATGGTGCTGCCCGCGAGCCATGCGGCGGAGGGGGCGGTGCAGCTGCTGCTCGATACCCCGGCGGGGGCGGGGCGGTTTACCGGTACGTTTGAGCGCAACCCGGATCCGCGGCTGCGCGGGGAGGTTGCTATCCGGCTGCATCAGCGCGCGGAAGTGTTGTTGGGCAAGCCGGTGCTGGTGTCTTCACGCGGGGCGTATCGTCTTGATGGCCAGGTCGAGGCTAATTTGCGCGGCATTAATCTGGAGCGCATGAGCTTTGCTTCGGCGCAGGCGCGGCTCGATGGCCTTGGCGCGTTGCGGGCCAATTCCGGCCGCTGGAACCTTTCCGCTACTCTGGATGGCAGTTTGGCGGGGGAGGGGGCGTTGATCGCCCTGCTGGCTGGGTTATGGTTCCCCGATGGGTTGGAGGGGGCGGTGCGGATCAACCCTCTGCCGGGGCTGGAACTGGACCTGCGGGTTTCGGCAACGCAGTTTCCGGTGCTCAACCTGCCCTTGCAGGCAGCGGCTTTATCGGTTCTTACCCGTATGGATCGAGCTGAGATTGCCTTGATTGATGCGCGTTTGAATAACGCCAATGTGCGCGCGCGCCTTGCGCTTCAACGGGGGGGCGCTCTTGGGGCGGGCGCTTTTGGGGGGCAGCAGAACGTGCCAGGCGGGGATTTGGCGGGGGCCAACCAAGCGGGCGCGAATAAGGTGCAGGCGAACCTTTATGCTTCGGCAGAAGCGCTGGATCTGGCGTTTTTTTCGAGGCAGGCGGCAAATGCACGCCCGTTCAGCGGGAGCCTTGATTTTGCGGTGGAGAGCCGCCTGAGCGGCGAAAGCGGCCGGGAATGGCTCGCCAGCGCGCGGGGCGAGGGGAGTTTCACCTTGCGCAAGGGGGTGTTTGATATCCCCATGGATGGGCAGCTGGCGGAGGCTGGTCCCTTGCTGTTGCGGGCCATGCTGGGGCAGGAGGCTATTCCGGTAGAGAGGATGCAAGGCAGCTTCACGCTGGAGCAAGGCAAGCTTGTGCCCCATGCCCGAGGGACGTTTACTCCGGCTTTGAGCACGTTTCTGGATGGGGAGATCGACCTGCCCGCCCGCCGGATGGGGCTGCAACTGGCGATTACCCAGAATAACCGTTTGAATTTTCCGCGGGATCTGGATCTGCACCTTTATGGCCCGCTCACTGCGCCAAGACTGCGGGTTCAGCCGGTGGTTCGTTAGGGGCATGCCCCCTTAAACAGGTAAGGTTGCTCGCCTCGAAAAGGAAAGAGCATCCTTTTTTGCACATCTCTTTTTTACAAATGGATAGGGCGCTATTTCTTTCCCGTTTCCACGATCTTCCGGACGCGATTTTGGCGGTAAACGGATAGGTCAAACCCCTCAACCGCGCCCCCTCA
>CAZGKS010000165.1:0-5196 GCA_964526275.1 uncultured Methylobacterium sp.
CGGCGCCTGGGGTCTCGGCTGGGAATGCTGGTGCGACGGCATGGAGGTGAGCCAATTCACCTATTTCCAGCAGGTGGCGGGGCAGGAATGCGCGCCGGTGGCGGGCGAGCTTACCTATGGGCTTGAGCGGCTGGCCATGTATCTGCAAGGGGTCGATAACGGCTTTGAACTCAATTTCAATGGGCTCGAAGGCGCGGCCAAGGTCACCTATGGCGATGTGTTCAAACAGGCGGAAGAAGAATATTCCCGCCATAATTTTGAATTCGCCAATACCGATAAATTGTTTGCCGATTTCGCAAATGCCGAAAAGGAATGCCGCGCACTTCTGGCCGCCGGCGCACCGAGCAGGGCAGGGGAGCGCCACAAACAGGTGCTGCCCGCCTATGATCAATGCATCCAGGCTTCGCACGCCTTCAATTTGCTCGATGCGCGCGGGGTGATCTCGGTCACTGAACGCCAGAGCTACATTCTGCGCGTGCGCGACCTTGCCAAAGCCTGCGGCGAAGCATGGGTGAAAACCGAAGCGGGGGGTGCGTAATCGACGATCATTTGGTATCATTGAAGGTGCATTCATGATACAAAACGAGCGAAAAGTATAATCGAAGCCGTATGGATGATACCAAATGGATGCAGCCGCCTTCCAAGATTCCCCCTCCGGGGTTCTGGTGCCGATTGAAGGCGGCCAGGTTGCGTTCCTGCCCAACCCGCTTCCGCCATCGCCCCTCGATATGGCGCGGCTCGTGCCGCATTTAACCCGCGCGGAGCGCATTCTGGGCGAACTCAACGGGATCGGCCGTACGCTCGATAACCCCTTTCTGCTCATCCGCCCCCTGCAATACCAAGAAGCGATCACCTCCTCCGCGATGGAAGGGACCTATACCACCCTCGACGATCTGCTCCAGATCGAAGCGGGGGATGAACATAATATCGGCGCAGAAACCCGCGAAGTGCGCAATTACCGCAAGGCCTTGAGCGATGCCCTTGCTAATCTCAAAACGCTGCCTTTATCGCTGCGCCTGTTGCAAGATGCACATCGCACCCTCCTGACCGGTGTGCCCCGGCAGCGCGGCGCCAATGTCCGGCCGGGAGAGTTCAAACAATACCAGAATTTCATTGGATCCAGCGCCCAAAAAGCCCGGTTTGTTCCACCCCCGCCCCAAGCGGCGTTGGAGGCGCTCCATGCGCTCGAACGCTATTTTCATACCGAACCGCATGAAAGACTACCAGACCTGATCGATGCCGCGCTCGTGCATTACCAGTTTGAAACGATCCACCCTTTCGCAGATGGCAATGGCCGTGTCGGGCGCATGCTGATCGTTCTCCACCTGATCGAACGAGGTGTGCTGCGCGAACCCCTGCTTTATCTCTCCCCGGTTCTTGAACAGCGCAAGGACACCTATATTGATGCGATGTTTGAGGTTTCCCGAACGGGCGCGTGGGAGGCCTGGATCATTTTCTTTCTGGAAATGGTTGAAGCTGCCGCGCGGCATGCGGTTCATGTGTCAGATGCCCTGCACGCGCTTAAAAACGATTATCGGCAACGGATTCAACACCGTGGTGGCTCCAGCCGATTGCTTGAAGTGGTGGATGTGCTGTTCACCCAGCCCGCGATCACGATTCCACAGGTTGCCCAGCACCTGAAAATCACGTATCGCGCCGCAAGCCTCATCATCAACCGACTGGTTACCGAAAAAATCGTGGCCGAAGTGTCTCGACCTGTTGCCCCCAAGATTTTCCTTGCAACCGAAATCCGCGACATCATCCAGAAAACGGTGTCTGCCCATGCTTGAGTTTTCCCATGTCTGATCTCCTTCTTGAACTGTTTTCCGAAGAAATTCCCGCGCGGATGCAAGCGCAGGCGGCAGAAGATCTGCGCAAGCTGGTCACCGATGCTTTGGTGAAAGCGGGTGTGACTTATAGCGGCGCGCGCGCCTTCGTTACGCCCCGGCGGCTCGCTTTGGCGGTTTCCGGCCTGCCCGCGCGCCAACCCGATACGCGCGAGGCGCGTAAGGGGCCGCGCGTGGACGCGCCGGAAGGGGCGATTGCGGGGTTTGTTAAATCGGCGGGGCTTGCCTCGATCGCGCAGGCGAAAATCGAGACCGATCCGAAAAAGGGCGAATTTTATGTCGCGGTGATCGAAAAAAGCGGGCGGCCAACCCCTGAAGTGCTTTCCGAGATTCTTCCTGAAATCTTGCGCGCTTTCCCCTGGCCAAAATCGATGCGCTGGGGAGAGCCCAGCGCCAAGCCCGGTGCGGCGCGCTGGGTGCGGCCCTTGCGCGGCATTGTTGCAACCTTTGGCAGCGAAACCGAGACCCCGGAGGTTATCCCGTTCACTTTTGCCGGGGTGAGCGCGGGCGCAACCACGCAGGGGCATCGCTTCATGGCGCCAGAGCCGTTCGGCGTCAAACGCTTTGACGATTACGCCGCAGGGCTTGAGCGCGCGCAGGTGGTGCTCGATGCGCAAAGGCGCAAGGACATCATCCGGGCGGATGCGCAAACGCTTGCTTTCGCCCAAGGGCTGGAAGTGGTGGCAGATGAAGGCCTGCTCGAGGAAGTGGCGGGCTTGGTCGAATGGCCGGTCGTGCTGATGGGCAGCTTTGACGAAGCCTTTCTTGATGTGCCCGATCAGGTGATCCGCGCCACTATCCGCGCCAACCAGAAATGCTTCGTGCTGCGCAAGGTGGATGGGCGGCTGGCGAACCGCTTCCTGCTGGTCGCGAACCTTGCCGCCAGGGATGGCGGCAAAACGATCATCGCGGGCAATGAACGCGTGATTCGCGCGCGGCTCTCGGATGCGAAATTCTTCTGGGAAACCGATAAAAAGGTCTGGGACGGGTATAAGGATCAAGCCCGGCTGGAGGCCGCGCTCAAGCGGTTCGAGAACGTGACCTTCCACGAAAAGCTGGGCAGCCAACGCGCGCGCATCGCGCGTATCGGCGCGCTCGCACAGGCTTTGTGCCCGCTCACCGGGGCGGATGCGGCGCTGGTGGACCGCGCGGCCTTGCTGTGCAAGCTCGATCTGCAAACCGAGGTGGTGGGCGAATTCCCGGAAGTGCAGGGGCTGATGGGGCGCAAATACGCCGCGTTGATCGGCGAGGCGGCATCGGTCGCCGCCGCATGCGAGGAGCATTACAAGCCCATCGGCCCGAATGACAGCGTGCCGACGGATAAGGTCAGTGTCACCCTCGCGCTGGCCGATAAACTCGATACCTTGGTGGGCTTCTGGGCGATCGATGAAAAACCGACCGGCTCGAAAGACCCCTACGCGCTGCGCCGCGCCGCGCTTGGGGTTATCCGGCTGGTGGTGGAGAATGGGATTTCGCTCCCGCTGCTCGATGCGTTCAACCACGCCGCGCGCGGGCATGGCAAGGCGGCCCATGGTAAGGCGGTTCATGGCGAGGATCTGCTCGCCTTCTTCCAGGATCGTCTCAAGGTCATGCTGCGCGATTTAGGCGCGCGGCACGACCTTGTGGATGCCGTGCTGGGCGCGCCGGGCACAAAGGATGACCTGCTGGCGATCACCAGGCGCGTTACGGCCCTTGGTGTGTTTATCGACAGCGAGAACGGCGCCAGCCTGCTGGCCGGGGTGAAGCGCGCCGGCAATATCCTGCGCGCCGAAGAAAAGAAGGACGGCGCGGGCGCGTTTGAAGCCGCCCCGGAGGAAAGCTTGCTCGAAGCCCCCGAAGAGCGGGCGCTGCAGGCGGGGCTGGCGGCGCTGGAACAGGTGCTGGCAGAGACCAGAACGGCGGGTTCCTCCGCACAGGACGCGCAGAATGCCGCGCGCCTTACCGCGATTGCCGCTTTGCGCGCGCCGGTTGATGCGTTTTTTGAGGCCGTGCTGGTCAATGCCGATCCGCCCGCGCTGCGCCTCAACCGATTACGGTTGCTTGCGCGCTTGCGCCGCGCTACGCTGGCCCTTGCTGATTTCACCCGTATCGGGGGGTAATATGTCCCAAAGCCGCGCGCTGCCCTATAGCCTGATCGTCTTGGCCGGATGTCTGGCCGCCATGCTGACCTTCGGGCCGCGCTCGGCGATGGGGTTCTTCCAGCAACCCGTTATTTCCGCCAATGGTTGGGGGCGTGATGTGTTTGCGCTCGCCATTGCGGTGCAGAACCTGCTCTGGGGCATGGGCCAGCCCTTTATGGGGGCGATCGCCGATCGCTACGGCACCTTGCGCGTGCTGGCGATTGGCAGCACGCTTTATGCCGCAGGCTTGGCGGTTATGGCCTATTCCACCGATCCGTTGACCCTCAATCTGGGGGCGGGGGTGCTGATCGGGCTTGGGCTTTCCGGCTGTTCGTTCAATATCGTGCTGGCCGCCTTTGGCAAATTGCTCCCCCCGGAGCGCCAGCCTTTTGCCTTCGGCATGGGCACGGCGGCCGGATCGTTCGGGCAGTTTTTATATTCGCCCTTGGGTGTTGCGCTCATCCGCGATTATGGCTGGCAGAATGCGCTGCTGATCTTCGCCGCGCTGACCTTGCTGGTGCTGCCGCTGGCGTTTTTGGTCCGCACCAGCCCGGAAGCGCGGCAGGCGGCCAATGCCGCCCCGCGTCAAAGCGTGGGCCAAGCGATTGCGCAGGCCTTCGGTCATCGGTCTTATGTATTGCTGGTGCTGGGGTTTTTTACCTGCGGCTTTCAACTGGCCTTCGTAACCGTGCATCTGCCCGCCTATCTGCGCGATGTCGGCGTGCCGCCCGAAGTCGGCGGCTGGACCTTGGCGCTGGTCGGGTTATTCAACATTATCGGCTCGCTGACGGTGGGCGTGTTGGTGCGTAAAATGCCCAGTCGTTATATTCTGGCGGCCATTTACGCGTTGCGCTCGGTCGCAACCGTGGCGCTGCTGCTGGCAGTGCCCTATGCGCTGGTCCCCATCAAGGTGCTGGGGGTGCAAACCACTATCGGCGTGCTCTCCGCCTTCGGATTTGGCATGGCGACCGGGTTGTTGTGGCTTTCCACCGTACCGCCCACCGCCGGGCTGGTGCGGCTGATGTTCGGCCCGCGCTATATGGCGATGCTCTATGGCTTTGCGTTTTTCTCGCATCAGGTTGGCGGATTTTTGGGCGTATGGCTCGGCGGCTTGTTGTTCGAGCGCACCGGCAGCTACGATGTTACCTGGTATCTCTCGATCGCCTTGGGGGTGGCTTCCGCGCTGATCAACCTGCCGATCCGCGAAAAACCCGCCAATGATTGGCAAA
>CAZGKS010000166.1:0-5091 GCA_964526275.1 uncultured Methylobacterium sp.
GTGCAGCCCTGCTTCATCTTCCTTGAAAACGTTGAAGGTATTGAGCGCCTTGCTCACCTATCCAACCGAGGCATTGGTAGAAGCCCTGCCGGATATGCGGGCGGTGCTGGCGAGCGAGAACGTGCTCTCGCCTGCCGCGCGGGATGGCATGCAGCGTTTGCTCGACGATCTTGCCGCGTGCGACCTGTTTGAGGCGCAAGAGCGCTATATCCTGCTGTTTGACCGTACACGCTCCCTTTCGTTGCATTTATTCGAGCATGTCCATGGGGAAAGCCGGGATCGCGGCCAGGCTATGGTGGATTTGATCCAGATCTACGAGGAAAACGGCTTTAGCCCGACAACCAGCGAATTGCCGGATTTCGTGCCGCTCTTTTTAGAATATGCCGCGCATCTGCCTGCCCCTGCGGCTCTCGATCTGATCGGCCAGCCGGGGCATGTCTTTGCGGCGTTGCGCGAGCGCCTTGCCAAGCGTCAATCGCCGTATGAAGCGGTGTTTGTCGCGCTATGCGCCCTCGCCAAGGCCGAGCTGGATGCAAACGCCCTTGAACGCTTGCGCCAGGAGCCAGATCCGGAGCCCGATGATCTTGAAGCGCTGGATGCCGATTGGGAAGAAGAAGAAGTGCTCTTTGGCCCGGGCGCTGCGGCACAAGCATGCGGCAAGGATGACCTTGCCGCCAAATTACGGCAATCGCGCCGTCCTGCTGCGGGCGTGGAGGCCGCTTTGCCGCCCCGCCCACCTGTTGCGCTCACCCGGTCCTCTGTTCCTCGCCCATAAGCCATCAAGGGAGTTCGTGCCATGCGCGATCTGATGTTTCATATCCTATTTGTCTGGTATCCCTATTTCTGCCTGACAACGTTTCTGGTCGGCAGCTTGATCCGGTTTGATCGGGAACAATATAGCTGGAAGGCTTCCTCCAGCCAGTTGCTACGCAAACGCCAATTGTTCTGGGGTTCCAACCTGTTCCATTTCGGTATTTTGTTCTTGTTGATGGGGCATACCGTTGGTTTGCTGACGCCCACGGCCGTTTATTCGTTGGTGATGACCCCTGCCCAAAAGCAGATGCTGGCCATTGTCGCGGGCGGCATGGCCGGTACGGTTTGTTTTGTGGGGCTTACCTTGTTGCTGCACCGCCGTTTGCTGGATCCACGCATCCGCCAGACCTCCACGCGCATGGATATTCTGGTGCTGGGGATTTTGTGGGTGCAGCTATGTTTGGGGCTGATCACGCTGCCCTTCTCGCTTGGGCATAGCGATGGTTCCGTGATGATCACCCTGTCGCATTGGGCACAAGGAATTTTGACCCTGCACCCCATTGATTCCAGGGCGTTGCAGGGGCTTGCCTGGCCTTACCTTGCGCATCTGGTGCTGGGGATGAGCCTCTTTCTTGTCTTTCCGTTCTCGCGCCTTGTCCATATTTGGTCGGCGCCTATCGGGTATCTGGGGCGACGCGGGTATCAGGTCGTGCGCACAAGGCGGACTTTGGGCGGGAGAGCGCCATGACGGGCGAAGCCATAAAGCAAGCGGGCGAAGCCATAAAATCGGCAGATCCTACAGCTTCCGGCTGCGCTGTTCAGCCGACCATATCGCATAAAGCGCGCACTATAAGCGTCAATGGCACCCTGATTTCTCGCGCGGCCATTGGGCGGGAGACGCAGAACCATCCTGCGCAAAAACCCATTGACGCTTGGCAGGCAGCGGCCCGCGCGCTGGTAGTGCGTGAATTGTTGCTGCAAGAAGCGCAGCGTCTGGCGCTCAAACCGGATCCGCAATCCGATACAGCAGGGCGGCGTGAAACCGATGAGGAAGCGCTTATCCGGCAGGTGGTTGCGCAGGAAGTGCGCGTGCCAACGGCAACCGAAGCCGAATGCCGCCGCTATTTTGCGCAAAACCAACAAAAATTCGTCTCCCCCGCGCTGTATGAGGTCGCGCATATTTTGCTGTCTGCCGCCCCGGATGATCCGGTAACGCGGGCGCAGGCCCTGCAACACGCCCATATGCTGATCATGCAGGTGCAGCAAATGCCGGACAGCTTTGCGCCGCTGGCGGCACAGGTATCGGTTTGTCCATCGGCTAAAAACGGCGGTTCGCTCGGGCAGATCGGCCCTGGCCAGACCGTACCGGAATTTGAAGCGGCTTTGGCGGGCCTGCCGATCGGCGTGGTCGCGCCGCACCCTGTTGAAAGCCGCTACGGCGTGCATATTGTGCAGGTCGCACGCTGCATTGAAGCACGCGCCCTGCCTTTTGAGCTTGTGCAGGCGCGCATTGCGCATTGGCTGGAGGAAGGCGTGCACCGCAAGGCGATCCGGCACTATCTCTTGGCACTGGCGGGACGCGCGCACATTGAAGGGATCACCTTGTCCGGCAGTCCATCCCCCTTGATGCAATAGGGGGCAGCCATGGAATTAGGGCAATGGTTGCACCATTTGGCACAAGAGAATAACGGCGCACAGGCGATCGAAGCCTTGGGCGATCTGGTTTTATATGCCCGCATAGAGGCTATGGGGCGGCTGCACGATGAAACACCGGGAGATTATGTTGCCGCCGCAGCCGGACGGTTTGCAGCCCTGGCGGCCGATGAGGATTGGCTGGCGCTTATGACAGGGCTTGAAAAAAGCGACGCGCCAACCAGAACCGCGCTGAAGATCATGCTGGAATGGGCGCTTGCCCAAGACCAACTTGCCCAAGACCAACTTGCCCAAGATCAACGGAACCAAGATCGGGCGGGCTTCAATCTTTCCAATATCCATGCCCCAAGGCCAGGGCGAGAGAATAAATGTACGTGCGGCAGCAACAAAGAAACCTGTCATGACCCGCACGCTTGACCACCTCTTTGATCGCAATGTGGTCTGGGCGCAGGCAAAAACCGCCAGCGATCCGGGTTATTTTCGCCGGATGGCGGAACAGCAAACCCCGCATTATGTATGGATCGGCTGTTCAGACAGCCGCGTAACCGCCAATGACGTTCTGGGGCTCGATCCAGGGGAGGTCTTTGTTCACCGCAACATCGCCAATGTGGTGCATACAGCTGATTTGAACCTGCTCTCGGTGCTGGAATATGCGGTTGAGCAATTACGCGTGGAGCATATTATTGTGTGCGGGCATTATGGCTGCGGCGGGGTGCAACGCGCCGTTGGGCCGGAGCGCGGCGCGATGCTCGACCATTGGCTGCAACCGATCACCATGTTTTATCGCAAACACAAAACGGTGCTAGACGCACTCGATGCGCCAACGCGCCTCAATCGCCTGTGCGAGATCAATGTCGAAATGCAGGTGCGCCGCATTGCCCAAACCCCGATTATCGAGAAAGCGTGGTTGCGGGGGCAGATTGTGAACATCCATGGCTGGATTTACGCGATTGACGATGGCTTGTTGCGCGATCTTGGCTGCCATGTTGCTTCTCTTGAGCAGCGCGATGCCTTGCCGCAGATCGATCAATGCGTGGCCCTGCGGCCAGAGCCGATAAGCGCATTGAGGCGGCAGGCCATGGCGGCCTTTTGCGTGCCGGAAGAAGCGCCAACCGCCAGCGTGCCGGGGGATCCACGTTCCACCGTCGTGTGTTGTTAACCCCTTGAACGAGAGCCAACCTTGCGCATGAACCCCACCTACCCTGAAAAAACCCCCACTACAGCGCTTTTTGCGCTCCTTTATGCGGATAGCCTGTTGGTGGACCAAACGTTGCGCGCCCTTGCTTTGGGCTTGCTGGAACGCGGGGTACGGCTGGCCGGCTTGGTGCAGCATAATGCCCCTCGCGCTGGACGTTCACGCTGCGATATGCAGCTCGAAGACCTTCAAAGCGGAAAATGCGTGCCGATCTCGCAAGATCGCGGGCCTTTGGCGCGCGGTTGTGCCTTGGATCAAGGGCAGTTGCTTGCGGCGATGCAAGGCGTTGCCGCAGCGCTGGATACAGCACCGGAACTGTTGATCCTCAATAAATTTGGTAAATCAGAAAGCGAGGGCGGCGGGTTCCGCCCGCTCCTGGCCGATGCGTGCTTGCGGGGCATTCCGGTCGTGATCGGCGTTTCTTGGCGCAATATCGAGAATTGGCGGCAATTTTCAGGCGGTCTGGGCGAAGAAATCACGCTGGAGGCCCAAACCCATATCGATAGTCTGGTCGAGCGCTTTGCACGGGGCGCGCGGCCCCATCAAGCGGGCGCATCTGCTCATGTGGCTTGCGCGGTTGAGAAAAGGGAAGCGCATAACCTTACGCGCGCAAAATCTATTCACGCTTGAGCAGCGTATCGGTGATAACCCTGCCCCACCAGCGCGGGCGAAACCCCGCCTGGATACGCACTGGGTCATACATCGTGCGCAGCCAATCCGCAAAGCAGACCCCCTGCACCTCCCCTTCTTGGGCATAGGCGGCAATAAAGGCATCTAGAATGCCGGTGGGGCCAGATTTAAGATGCCCGCGCCACAAGGTCAGCTCCTGTTGCGCCCGCGCACAGGTTTCGCCCGCAAACAGCAAGGCCAGAGCCGCAAAAAACCCGGCGCGGTCCGCCCCCGATTTGCAATGCGCCAGCACCGGATATTCCAGCGTCTGCAACAAGTGCCCAAGCTGCAGCAACGCCTCGCGCGAGGGCAATTGCCGCGAATAAAGCCGAAAAACGCTGTAATTCAACCCATATTTGGCCGCTGCCGCCGCTTCAAGCCGCATAGCCCCCGTATCCGATTGGCCGCGTAAATTGAGCACATGCCTGCCGCCTTGCCGCGCAAAGCGGGCCAGATCAAACGGGGAGGGTTGCGCAGAGCGATAAAGCCCTGGCCGGATCGCGTGCATATTTTGATGCAAAACGCGCAAAAAGCCATGATCGACCACCATCAGGTCGAGCCAATCGCGCCATTTGGAGAAAGCTGGGGCGGGTTTGTCAGGGGGTGCGCCAAGGGTCATGAGGGCGATGCGTTACGCGAAGGCGCGTAAAAAGTCACCTCCCTTTTGCAAATACGTCCCTTCGCAAAAAAGGGCATCCTTCACCCAAAGTTAGGGTTCAAAAAGATGTAAATCCATAGACGTCGCCGGGATTTGGCTTAAACTAGGGCAATTCCAGCGATCGTTGGAACCGGTTTCGCGTCCGGAATTGCGTTAAAACAAA
>CAZGKS010000167.1:0-643 GCA_964526275.1 uncultured Methylobacterium sp.
CGATCAGCGAGAGCTTTCCCCCGCGCACAATGCCGGAGGGCAACAGGCTGAGTTTATAGACCTGCCCGCCGATCACCAAGGTATGCCCGGCATTATGCCCGCCCTGATAGCGAACCACCAGATCTGCCTGTTCCGACAACCAGTCTACGATCTTGCCTTTGCCTTCATCGCCCCATTGGGCACCGGTCACGACAACATTGGCCATATGCGCCTCTTCTCTGCTCTACCCTGCACGAATAGCGAATGCCGGTGCCGGGGTAAAGCCGCTTTGCAGCCCACAGGCCGCTTGTGCCCGCTTTATTGCTCCAATGGCGTGATTTCAATGGGTTTTGCCGCAGGCCAGCGCAGACGATACGCCAAGGTTACGGTTTTTTCCTCCCCCGCTTTGAGCGGCAAGTGCCAGATCACCACCCCGCGGCGGCCTTGCGGTGATTCGGTATCGGGCGGGGTCATTTCCGGTAATTTCTCGATCTGGATGCTCTCTTCCTCGCTGACCGGGAGGCGATCTTCCAGGCGCAATTGGACCTGGAAATCATGGGCGTTTTTGGCAACCAGCCGGAAAAGGCTCTCGCTGGTTTTGGTGGCGCTGACCAAACCGGGCTCGCGCGTTTGTTTGCGCATAGGTTGCCGCGTGATCTTGACC
>CAZGKS010000167.1:653-2034 GCA_964526275.1 uncultured Methylobacterium sp.
GGATCCGCCCCCATCCCCAGCCTTATGGCCTCTCCGGGGGCGGTATCGCCCAGCGCGCCTTTGCCGATATAGGCGCCATCGCGCAGCAAGAGCACCTCCCCGGCCAACAAAGCCGGGCCGTCGGGGAGGGTGAACGCGATCTCGATAAAGGCGGCAGGGTTCAAGACCGGCGCCGCGCGGTGATAAAGCTCGATATTCGGCTGGTCGCGGGCAAGGGTAAGTACCTGATTTTCCTGCGCCCGGTCTTGTGAGCCCAAGTTTTGTTGGCCAGAACGCACGCTGACGCGCTCGGCAAGCGCAAATTGCGCCAGATAGGCGCTTTGCTGTTTTTGCGCCACGGCATTCTCAAGCGGCGCCATACTGGCTTGGGCCTGTTCGGCCTGCATCGGCGCAGGGGCCATAACAGCCCCCACGCGGGGCATGGGGCGGCGATCGCGAAAGCCGATTTTTTCGCCCCATAATTCCGGCGCCGCGCTTTCACCGGCCACCGATTGATTCACCAGCGTCAGGCGCACATTTTCCCAATCTTCCCCGGTATTTTGCCAAAGGCTCGCCTTGCGGATGAAATTCAGGACCGGCGAAGGCTTGCCCGGTTTGGCCATGGTACCCGGCGCGCTCCCAAGGGGGGCGGAGGCGGTGTTGGTCTCCAGCCGTGCCTCGTAAAAGGGCTGCCATCCGGCTTCAGCCACCTGATAGCTCACGCTCAGCGCGCCTTTGAAGCCGGTCGCGGTTTCAACCTTGAGCACCGCTTGATGCTGCGGCCGTTTGGGCGCGGGTAGCCCGGCCTGCCCGCTCCGCGCCACAGCCGCCTTGGCCTGCATGGAGAGCGAGGCTTGCAACGATTGCGCGGCTGGATCGAGCACGGCAAGATCGTCAAAGGTCTTGGCCTGCGCGTCTTTGAGCGCGCGGATCGCCTCGTTGGTTTCGCCCAAGGCTTTGGCGATGCTCTCCCAGCCCTTCGCCCCCGGCTCGATCCCCGATTTTGCAGGCTCGGATGCCGCCGCAAGAATCGCGCGTTTTTTGCCCTCCAGCGCGTCGATCTGGTCTGCCAGCCGGTGCAGGCGCGCGCGCAAGGTCTCGATCTGGCGCAAGGTTTGCGCATTGCCAGCGCCGCTTTGTTCGCGGACCAACACGCTACCCAGCACCAGCCCTGCGCCAGAGGCTTCCACGCGCAGCGAATTTGCCTCCAGCCCCGCCGGTAAATTGGACAGCGTGATCGCATGTGTCCCTGCGGGAAGATCGAGGGTCAAAAGGCGGGTGATCCGCGCCGATTCCGGATAGAGCACCACCGATTCGATGCGCGAGGGTGCCTCGATCTCCGCCGCTTTGAGGGCCGCCGGCGGCCCCAGGGGTGCCCACTCGGGGCGGGGGCGGGGCGCGG
>CAZGKS010000167.1:2044-2360 GCA_964526275.1 uncultured Methylobacterium sp.
ACCACAACCGGTGGAAGAACTTCCCCCCGATGAGAAGCCCGAAGCGTCTCGCCCCCCCCTTTGCGCCCCATCCGCGTGCGGCAAAAAGCGCGCGGCGCGAAGGCTTGAGCGCATGTCTCTTGAGCGCATGCCTTTTGGCAGGCGGACACGCCCAAAATTGCCGACTGTTTACGATGGCAGAAGCGTTGGGCAAAAAGCGGGTCATTCGAAAACCTTTATCTGAAGGGAACGCCAAGGGCGCACCGAATACCCCCCGCCCGGGCAATAGGCTTTAATGGCGAGCAAGCACGAAGTTTGTGACAAAATTACGGATTTC
>CAZGKS010000167.1:2370-5072 GCA_964526275.1 uncultured Methylobacterium sp.
CTTCCTCCAGCACCTCGATATCCAGCCCATAGCGCCAAGCCAGCGCCGTGTAAGAGGCATCGCCGCTGGGCGTATCGCCCGTCCCATCCAGTTTGGCCAAATCATCCGCATAGACTTTGCGCGCGGTGTGATCGGCAAAAAAGCCTTCCTCGGTCAAAATTGGCGCGCGTTTGCCGATCAGATACCCCAGATGCGAGAGTGAATATTCGGGGTGGTATTGCACGCCCCAGAACCGCCCGCCAGCAAAGCGAAATTCGGCGGCCTGTACGGCGCTGACCGCGTTGGAGGCCAGAAGGGTTGACTCTGGGGGGAGGGTCTCCACTTCATCCAGATGAATACACGGCGCATCAAAGACGCGCGGCCGACCGGCCAGCAAGGGATGGCGCTCCCCGGCAGCGGTTTTATAAACCCCGCGCGCGAAAGCCAACTCGCGCCCGCGCGGATTTTTGCGCACAACCCCGCCTGCGGCCACGGCTGCGACCTGCAACCCCCAGCAAGAGCCGAAAAACGGCACGCCTGCCGCATAAACCGCGCGCGCCAATTCAATCTGGCGCAAGGTTTCCGGCAGACCTTCCCAGACATGCAAGGAAGAGCCGGTAATCACCACGCCGTTATAATCACCAAGGGCCACCCCGGTCGGCAGGGCGCAATCGGCATCGGCGGGGGTTAAAATATCATATTGCGATTCGGGGAGGATTCTCTTGAGCACCTCGCCATAGCCTTGGGCGGGCGTGCGCCCGGTATCGGCTGCATAGCTCTCCCGCACCGAACGGGTATTGCCATCGAGAACCAGAAAGCGCACAGACATTCTCTTCCCCTTTTGCTGCGGGTTGCTAAGGATAATGCCCTAGTTTTATCGTATCTAGGTTTTGTTGCAGCCTTGATGTCGATACCGTGCCTTTGCCTGCCCTTCAATGCCTTGCGCCTCCTGTTTGCAGAAAAATCATGTCCCAAACCACAAAAGCCTATCTTCTGCTGGTCACCACCATGGCTTTATGGGGCGGCAATGCTGTCGCGGCCCGCCTTGCGGTCGGGCATATCAGCCCGATGGGGCTGACAACCGGGCGCTGGCTGCTGGTGCTGATCGCGATTTTGGCGATCATGCGTCGCCCGCTCCTGGAGGCCTGGCCGGTTTTGCGCGCGCGCTGGCGGTTCGTGCTGCTCATGGGGGCCTTGGGCTTCACCTCTTTCAATGTGCTCATGTATGTGGCGGCGCAATACACGCCTGCCGTAAACCTCACCTTGCTGCAAGGCTCTATCCCGGTCTTTACGGTTCTGGGCGCGTATCCGCTTTATGGTACGCGGATCCGCCCCTTGCAGGCGGCCGGGCTGGTGCTCACGCTGATCGGGCTGGCCTTGGTTGCCAGCCACGGGGATTTAAGCTCTCTAGCCGCTTTGGATCTCAATTTCGGCGATGTGCTGATGCTGATCGCCTGTTTATGCTACGCTTTATATACGTTGCTGCTCAAACAACGGCCGCAAATATCCAGCCTGGGGTTCTTTTGCGGTGTTACCCTGGCCGCGATTACCGTCTCCGTGCCGATGCTGGCAGGGGAGATCGCGCTGGGGCTTGGCCGCTGGCCCGATGCGCGCGGCCTTGCCGTTCTGGGGTATGTGGCGATTGGCCCAACGCTGATTGCGCAATTGTTTTACATGCGCGCGGTGGATGCGATTGGCCCGGCGCGGGCGGGGTTGTTTGTCAATCTGGTACCGGTGATTGGCGCCTTGCTGGCGGTGGGTTTGCTGGGCGAAGCCTTCGGCATGCATCACGTTATCGCGCTGGGACTGGTGCTTGGCGGGATCGGCTTGGCCGAGAGCGCGGTGCGGTTAACCAAATCTTAGTAATCCGCTCCGGACAGAGCAGGGTTTGTGCTATAGCCTGTCAAGGTTTTATTAACCTTTGGTGGTCGCACAATGCACGAAACCCTCTCGCATCCGCGCGCTTCGCAAGAGGCTGTGTCTTTATCCCAAGCGGCGCAGCCCTTATTTCAAGCGGCGCTTTCACGGCGCGCGCTGGTTGGGGCTTTGGCCTTGGCGCCGCTATGCAGTGCAGGCGCCAAAGCCTCCACGGATACGCTCTCCAGCTTGCATGCGCACATTGCGCAATTTCCGGCGGGGGATCTGGTGGTGGTAACCCATCAACGCATGTTGTATCTGGTGCTCGATACGCGTCGCCTGCTCGAATATCCGGTCGCGGTTGGCAAACCGGGGCAGCAATGGTTTGGCACGCGCCAGATTGATGGCAAGCATATGCGCCCGGCCTGGTCGCCGCCGGAGGATGTGCGGCGTGACAATCCGCGCCTGCCTGATGTCATTGCTGGCGGGGCGGCCCATAACCCGATGGGCGCCGCCGCGCTCACGCTCTCCCCGGGGGAATATGCGATCCATGGCACGTCGGCTGCCATGCGCGCCTCTATCGGGCGCTATGCATCCTATGGCTGCATCCGCATGTATGACGAGCATATTCTCGATCTTCTCCCCAGGGTGCGGGTGGGGGCGAGCGTGCATGTGATCGCGTAGGGCGTAGCGATAAAGTGAAAGCCGACTGGCGCAAAAAACATCATAAAATCAAGATGCGATTCCGTTTGAACGCATCCTGATCTATGGCATGCGCAAGCCCGCTTGTTATCCGGGCAAATCCGCGCGCGAGCCCCATTCCGCCCACGCGCCGTCATAGACCGCCGTTACCGGCACCCCGGCCT
>CAZGKS010000168.1:0-2495 GCA_964526275.1 uncultured Methylobacterium sp.
CAGCTGCGCCGCGCCGCGAATCCCGGCCAGCTCCGGTTCGCGGCTATCGCCATTTTGCAAGAAGCGCCAGGCAAAGCCGCGCTCGATCCGGCCCTCTTCCCGCAGGATTTCAAGCCAGGCGATTTCCTCATCGTTCAAGCGGCGATCGGCCTGTGCAGCCAGAATATGAAGAATGCGGGCAGAGCTTGCGGCAGGCCCCTCCGGCGCCGCACTCGTGCTGGCACTCGCGCCGGTCAGGGGTTCCAGCGCTGCCTGCTCTGGCGTAAGGTTGCTGACGCGATACGCTTGTGCGGGCGGTTTATCGGTCCCCGCGGCACGTGTGGGGGCTTGCGGCAAGATCAAGACCGTGCCGCCCTTTGGCAAGCCCTGCGGGGCTGGCGTATAGGCCAACCCCTCCGGCGTTTGGGTCAGCGCGGGGATGCCAACCACGCTCAAGCGGCGCACCTCCCCTTGCATGCCTTTGAAATAAAGATCGGCATCATCAGAAAGCAGTGCCGAAACCTGCAAGGTCTGGCCAACCAGCGCCGGATTGGCGATCACGTGCGCGCGCAGATCATCGGCGGCCCCTACTGAGAGCAAACCGGTGAGCTTGCGCAAGGCTTTGCGCTCCTTGATATCCGGAAAGCGCGCCCGCAAGGCCTCGTTCAGAACGCCGGTATAATTGGCGGCGCGTAAATCGGCCAGCGTAGGGGGTGCGGGCAGATCGAGCTTTTGCGCATCAAGGGGTATATCCAGCATCACACGATGTTCGATAAAAGCGGGCCAGCCTTTGCCGACAATATCCACCATCAGCGCGGCAACAAACGCTGCCGTGAACAACACCGCTGCCAGCCCGGACAGGCGAAACAGGGCCGCCTTGCGATAGCGGGAGCGCACCCGCACCCGCGCGGCAGCGGAGGTAAAATCATAGCGCCGGACCGGCGTATCGCCAGCTGCGAGAACCGCTTCAGGGGAAGCCGCCTCGGGCGGCGCAGAAGAGCCAGGTTCAATCATAGATCTGCCGATATTTCCGCACTACAGCCAGTGCAATCACATTGAGGGTAAGCGTGAAGAAAAACAGCATGAAGCCCAGCGCGAAAGCGGCGAGCGTCTTGGCGGAATCAAATTCCTGGTCTCCGACCAGAATGGTTTTGATCTGCACGGTAATGGTGGTCACCGCCTCCAGCGGGTTGAGCGTGAGATTGGCCGCAAGCCCGGCCGCCATCACAACAATCATGGTTTCGCCCACCGCCCGGCTGATCGCCAGCATGATCGCCGAAACAATGCCCGGCAATGCCGCTGGCAAGACCACGCGGCGGATGGTTTCCGCCTGCGTGGCACCAAGCCCCAACGAGCCATCGCGCAAGGCTTGCGGCACGGCGGTGATCACGTCATCGGAAAGCGAGGACACAAACGGGATGATCATAATCCCCATCACCAGCCCAGCCGCCAGCGCGCTTTCGGAGGCAACCGAGAGGCCCAAAGCCTCCCCCGAGCCGCGGATCAGCGGGGCAACGCTCAAGGCGGCAAAAAATCCGAGTACCACGGTGGGAATGCCCGCCAGAATTTCAAGCACCGGCTTGGCAAATGCCCGCATGGTGGGTGAGGCATATTCCGCCATGTAAATCGCCGCCATAAGCCCAACCGGCACAGCAACCAGCATGGCGATCAGCGCGATCAGCGAGGTGCCGACCAGCAGCGGCATGATCCCGAACGCTTTGGGCGAGCCTGTCTGCGGCGCCCAATGCGTGCCAAACAGAAAATCCAACGGGGAAACTTGCTGGAAAAACCGGAAACTTTCGAACAAAACCGAGAAAATAATCCCCAATGTCGTGGCAACCGCCACCCCGGCACACGCGATCAACGCCCAAAGCGCGATTTTTTCAACCGCGATGCGGGCGCGGAACGCCGGGTGCAGGCGCCAATAGGTATACACAAAAGCAGCGCCCGCAGCGGTGAGCGCCAGCACACTGCGCGCAGCGTATCCCCAGGCTATCGCGGCGTGATAATGCGCCGCCATGCCTGCCAGCTCGGGCGCCACCAGCGCCGCAGGCTGGGTTAAAGCCCGCAGAACCGTGGCCCGTTTGAGCGGATCTGCCACCAGATCGGGGGAGATCAACCCCAACGCCCCCCGTTCAGCGACCACATAGATCACGGGCGTGCTGATGAGCAGCACCGCCAGCATGCACAGGAAAACCGTCAAACCGCTGTAAAAGCCGTGATAAAGGGGGCGTGAATGCAGGGCTTGCCCTTTTTCCTGGACATGGGTTTCTTGGGCAGGGTTTTTTTGGGCAGGTTTTTTTTGGGTTGCCCCCTGGGCTTGGAAATAAGCTTGGCCTTGGGCCAGCCCTTGCCATTGCCCCGCCCGGCGCATAGCCATCCACCCCGCAAGGAGCGAAAGAAGGGCAAGAAGCGCCAAATCCTGTGGCAACATCATGATACTCCCGATACCAGAGCACGCTGGATTTTGAGGACTTCTAGCACTTGATGTGTTTTAATGAAAACATATCAAGTTG
>CAZGKS010000168.1:2505-5057 GCA_964526275.1 uncultured Methylobacterium sp.
GCCAAAAGCAAGAACGTTATAGGCCAGTTTCTACAAAGCCTTACGCTTCAGGTTGGTGTCTTTGATAGTGGTTTTTGGGGCATTGGTTTTTTGGAGAGTGGTTTTTGGGAGAGTGGTCTTCTGAGTAGTGGTTTTTTGGAGAGGCACTGGCTTGCATTCGGGTACAATTACCAGCTTTCATACCAATGGCAAAATCTTCCGGAACGTTAAGACGCGCCACAGCGCCCCCTTTCCACGGTGTTTTTTGTTTTGTCGCACACTGTTTGCAAAAAACTCGTCCCTCATATCCACATTTTGTTGGCGCAAGAGCGTTTGGTTCGCGCAAATTCGGTTGAACGCGGTCGTCTTTGAGCCCAAAAGCGCACATTCCATACCCGCCAAGCAACCGTTCACGCGAAAGAACTGTCGTTTCAAGCACAATAAAACCGTTGGTTTTCATAGAAAATCAATCTGATTTGATTGAATGAAAACCAAAAAAAATACATGTTTATATTCTAAAACCGAAAAAAAGATATAAAATAACATCTCTGTTCGGTTTTCAATCAAAAGCGGAGGAGGCACTGTTCGCTCCTCCGCCCTTTTTGCCAAAGGCCGTTATTTTATCAGGTCTTCCACGCGCAGAACACGCCCGCTCGCAATGCCCTGGCGGGCGGCTTTGAGCTGATCTGCGGTTGGCGGCACCAGCCCCTTGCGCTCAAGATAGCCCCCATTCCCAGCAGCTTTTTCCGACACATATTCCTTCATGAACAGGTCAAGCGCCGGAATAAGGCCAAGATGTCCCTTTTTGACATAAACGAACATTTCGCGCGAAGGGGTGTATTTGAGCGCCGCAATGGTCTCGAATTCAGGTGCCACCCCGTCGATCCTTGCCCCCTGAAGGCGCGCGGCATTCTCTTCAAGGAAGGAGAACCCAAAGATTCCCAACGCATTGGGGTTGGCATCCAGTTTCTGGACGATCAAATTGTCATTTTCACCCGCTTCAATGTAAGCACCATCTTCCCGCAGCGTTTTCCAAGCCTTTTCAAAAGCCTTCGAATCTTGCGCCTTGAGCGCCTTCATCGCCGGGATCTGCTCTGCCCCCGCTTCCATAATCAGTTCGTGCAGGGAATCGCGGGTGCCGGAGGTCGGCGGCGGCCCCATAATCTCGATCACCCGATCCGGCAAAGCCGGGTCGATCTGCTTCCAGCTCTTATAGGGGTTGGGGATCAGTTTGCCGTCTGCCCCCGGCACGTTTTTGGCCAAAGCAAGAAAAATCTGCCCGCGCGTGAGCGCCAGAGGCGCAGCCTTTTTGGACAGCGCCAGAACCAAACCATCATAGCCGATCATGAGTTCAAAAATATCCTTGACCCCGTTTTTGGCGCAAAGCTCAAATTCGGTAGGCTTAATGCGACGCGAGGCATTGGTGGCATCCGGCGTTTGCGGGCCAATGCCTTCGCAAAACAATTTCATGCCCCCGCCGGTGCCGGTCGATTCCACAACCGGGGTTTTGGCGCCGCCCTTGCCGATCTGCTCAGCCACTGCCGTTGTGAAGGGATAAACGGTGGAGGAACCAACAATCCGGATTTCATCGCGAGCGAAAACCGTATGGGACAGCGCAGATGTTGCAATAAATGTTATGGCAAGACGTGCGATACGAGCCGCTTTTTGAGCCATTTGAACCCCTCCTTTTCGGGGAAAAACACTGAACTTATGTGGTCAGCAAGGGCTCTATAATCGATTTCAACAAAGAACACAAATCAATTTTTGTGCGTCGCAATAATCAAAAATAATTTAATTAAACCATATTGTTAAGTTATGTTCATTTGTTGCTTGAACCGCTTGGAACGCTGATAAATCTCGTTCCCCCCCAGCAAGATAAGTGCAATAATGAAAGGAATAATGTAATAACATAACCTATAAATTAAAAGCGCCCCTAAAAGCGCCTCCTTCGGCACCCCCGGCAAGGCCAGGAGCAAGGTTGCCTCAAACACGCCCAGCCCCCCAGGAGCATGGCTCAAGATCCCCAGAAGGCAGGCCAGCACATAAGCGGCAAGCATGGTCGGAAAAGCAATCGTCGCCTCGCCCGGCAAAAGGATATACAACACGGCAGCTCCGGCGCTGACATCTGCTGCACCTAGAATTAACTGTAATAACATTACTTTTCTATTGGGAAAACGTATTTTCCATTTCCCGACGCGTAGACGGTTATGGCCCTCTCGCCCCTTCAATAAATAGAGCCCGACCAAAGCAAACAGACCGAGCCCAAGAAGTGGGTGTACAAACATCGGTAACCGCGTAACACTGGCTGCCAAGGGCGGAGAAATCACGAAAACGCTTCCCAATACCAGCGCCATTCCCAACCAGAAAGGAAGGCCCGTGATCACGGTAAGCGTTGCAACGGCTCGCGCGCCCAACCCCAATTGCCCATAGACCCAAAACCGAACAGTAGCGGCGGTAATAAGTGGAAAACCAAGGGTAAAACTAACCGCATACGCCGTGAAGGCGCCTAAAATCGCCCGTAGCGGTGGAACGACGAGGCGAGTGACACTGGGGAGCGCCACAAGATCATAAAG
>CAZGKS010000169.1:0-228 GCA_964526275.1 uncultured Methylobacterium sp.
CTTCGAGCGTTTTGAGCAAGCCGTTAAAGGCGGCATTGGAGAGCATATGCACTTCATCGATAATATAGACCTTCATGCGCGCCGAAACCGGCTTGTAGCGCGAGGCCTCGATAATCTCGCGGATATTGTTGATCGAGGTGTTGGAGGCCGCATCCATCTCGATCACATCGACATGGCGGCTCTCGATAATCGCGGCGCAATGCTTGCCCAGAACCGGCATATCGATGG
>CAZGKS010000169.1:238-5051 GCA_964526275.1 uncultured Methylobacterium sp.
GCGCGTGCACCGTATCGGTCTCATAATTGAGCGCCCGCGCCAGAATGCGGGCCGTGGTGGTTTTGCCCACCCCGCGCACGCCCGTTAAAATATACGCCTGATGAATGCGCCCGCTTTCAAACGCATTGCGCAACGTGCGCACCATGGGGGCCTGCCCGATCAGATCCGCAAAGGTTTGCGGGCGATATTTGCGCGCCAGCACCCGATACGCCGTTGCAACCCCGTTTTCGGGCATAAGCGACCCCGGAAAGGCAGGCTCAGAAGCGCCCAAAACAGCGCCCGCAAGATCAGGCGTATCAAGATCGAGCGTATCAAGATCAGGGGTTTCAGGATCAGAGGAAGCGGGAGGGGTATCCATGATAACGCGCCGCTCAACCCGCCAAGGCATCTTGCGCAAAGCAGAATCTCTGCCTGGCAAAGACGCACACAAAACACACACCGCACCGCTTGCATCAACAAGCGGCAGCGCCCTGAAAACCGGCACGCGCCGGAAACCGGTGGGAGGCTGGAACAATGACCCGCACGGTCTCGTTAGGGCTGCTTCCTTCCGGACCTGACCCGGTTGGCGAGGGATACGTCCATCGCCAACCTCCCGCCCCCTATATCGGGCATTTAACCAAAAAGCGCAAGAGGGCAGCTTGCGCCTCAACGGCCCATATGAGACAAATCTTGCAAGGCAAATCCTGCAAAGCTTGACGCACCCCAAGACACTATACCCCAAGAAACTATACACCAAGACACTATTCCCCGCGGGAAGGAGCCCCCTTTATGCCAGATTCTGCTGCCAATCCTGCGCCACCCCCCGCCTTCACCCTTGATCCACGGCTGGAAGCGAGCACCTATCGGCTCGGGGAATTGCCCCTGTGCGAAGTGTTGCTGCACGATGACGCGCGGTTTTTCTGGCTGGTTCTCGTCCCCAAACGCGCCGATAAGGCCGAACTGCTCGATTTATCCGCCCCCGATCAGCAAGCCTTGTTCGATGAGATCCGCTTGGTGGCAGGCGCCATGCAAACGACCTTCACGCCAGATAAGCTCAATATCGGCGCTTTGGGCAATATTGTGCGGCAATTGCATGTGCATATTGTCGCCCGTTTTGCCTCCGATGCCGCCTGGCCCGGCCCGGTCTGGGGCCATGGCGAGCGCGTACCCTACGCGGCGCATAATGCCGGGATGATGCTCGACAAATTGCGCAAAGCTCTGGATTTCAAGACATAACCCACGGATATTAAACCACAAAGCCAAAATTTTCCAAAGTATGAACCAAGGCGGCGCCCGATGCTCGATCCCCTGTTCACCCCCCTCATGCCCGATGCAAAGCCCGCAAGACTGGCCTATGCGGGCGGGAGTTTCGATCGCAGCGCTGCCATGCGGCGCGAGCCCGAACGGCTGGAAAAACTCCGCGCTGCGCCCGATGCCCGCTTCCTGCTTTTATGCGGGGAGGAGATCATCATGCACCGCACCGGGCCGCAGGGCCCATGGTTTTCGCCGCAGGAAGCTGCAAACCTTAATGCAGAAATCCTTGACGCAGAAAAACTGGGTACCACAAACCTTGGCACCGAAGACCCCGTTTTTCTGGGGCTCGAAGCCGCAGGCCTGTTTGCCGCCGCCCTGCCCAAAACCGCCGCCCCCGGCTTTGAAACGCATCCCGAATTTAAACTCTCCGGCCTGCGCGGGCTGGCACTGGCCGCAACCTTGCCGCCCGCCACGCTGGCGCATCTGGCAACCGCCAAATCCATCCTGCACTGGCACGCCCGCCACGGCTTTTGTTCCGCCTGCGGTGCGCCAACCCGCATGGCGGAAGCTGGCTGGAAGCGCCTGTGCGAGGCATGCAAAACCGAGCATTTTCCGCGCACAGACCCGGTAGTGATCATGCTGGTCGTGCAAAACGACCATTGCCTGCTCGGCAATGCCCCCCATTTTGCGCCCAATATCTTTTCAACCCTGGCGGGGTTTGTCGAACCGGGCGAAACCCTGGAAGACGCCGTGCGGCGCGAAACCTTCGAGGAAACCGGCATACGCTGCGGCAAGGTGGCGCTGGTTGCCAACCAGCCCTGGCCGTTTCCGGCCTCCTTGATGATCGGCGCGATGGCGCAGGCCCTCAATTCGGATCTGCATATCGACACCACCGAACTGGCATCGGCGCGCTGGTTTACGCGCCAGGAGGTAACCCACATGCTCGCAGGCACGCATCCCGATGGTTTATGCACCCCGCCCGCCATGTCGATTGCCAACCACCTGATGCAACGCTTTTGCGAAGCGGCCTAGCAAGCTGCTGCGAGACTACGGGAGGCCGGCTAAAAAATGCGCCCCCCTATTCCGCCGCCAGCGCGATCTGCCGACGATACGGATGGGCGGGATACGTGCCCAAAACGCGCCATTTACGTGTATAAAACGCCAATTCATCAAAGGCGCGGCGCAAATTTTCGTCATCGGCATGGCCTTCGACATCGGCAAAAAACTGCGTCGCCGTGAAGTGCCCTTCCACCATATAGCTTTCAAGCTTGGTCATGTTCACGCCATTGGTTGCAAATCCCCCCAGGGCTTTATATAAAGCGGCGGGAATATTGCGCACCTCGAACACAAAACTGGTCATGACCTCTGGCGCGCGCGGCGCATCCACCCGCTCGCGCGATAAAATCACAAACCGCGTGGTGTTGTGGTCTTCATCCTGAACATCTTCCGCCAGAATATCGAGCCCATAGACCGAAGCCGCCAGCCTTGGCGCAAGGGCGGCGCGGGTAATATCCCCGGCCTCCGCCACTTCGCGGGCTGAACCCGCCGTATCGGCCGCCACGACCGCCTTGAGCTTGAGCTTTTTAAGCAATTTGCGGCATTGCCCCAGCCCCATCACATGGCTTTGCACAATTTTAAGCGTGGCAAGGCTCGCCCCTTTGGGCGCCATCAGATGAAAATGGATCGGCAGAAAATATTCCCCGATAATATGAAACCCCGACCCCGGCAGCAGGTGATGAATATCCGCCACGCGCCCGGCGATGGAGTTTTCAATCGGGATCATGGCAAGGCTGGCGCTGCCATCGGCCAAGGCGGCAAAAGCATCCTCAAACGTGGCACAGGGCAAGGGTTGCCAATCGGGATAGACCGCCTGGCAGGCGATTTCGGAATTGGCCCCGCGCTCCCCCTGAAAGGCGATGATCGTGTTGGCGGCATGGGGCGGAACGGGCGAAAAATTCAAGGAAGGCATGAGGTTGTTCTTTGCGGGTAATCTGGCGGTTAAGAGGACGGGCGGGTGAGATGACGGAAAGGTTTTTAACAGACCGGGCCATGCACCATGGCCGCTGTAAAATACACCATGCCCCTTGTATAAAGGCTATCGCGTATAAAGGCTATAAAGCCAAGCGCACCCGCATGCTCGCCTCGTTATGCCAGCAAGTCCCGGGCGCGCACCAGATCCTCGAAGGTATCCACGCCCAAGGGCACGGTATCCACAATCTCGACGTCAATCCGCATTCCCGCTTCAAGCGCGCGCAATTGTTCAAGTTTTTCGCGTATTTCCAGCGGGGAAGGCGGCAGAGCCACAAAGCGCTGCAACGCCTCGCGGCGATACGCATAGAGCCCGATATGGTGATAAAGCGGCCCCTCCCCCCAAGGGGCGGTAGCGCGCGTAAAATAAAGCGCCCGCAACCGCTCCGGCCGGTCGATCTGGGGCGAGCCCACCACCTTGACCACCTGCGAAGCGGTTTTTTCCTCTTCGCGTGTAATGGGCGCGCACAAGGTTGCAATATCCACGTCTGGTTCTGCCAAAGGGCGCAAGGCAGCCGCCACCACCGCCGGATCCAGCGTTGGCAGATCGCCCTGCACATTGACAATCACATCATGCCGCCCTGCCGGATCATACAGCGACAAGGCATCGTAAATCCGGTCCGATCCCGAAGGGTGATCCGGATTGGTCAGCACAACCTGCCCGCCCACTGCCCGCACGGCATCCGCAATTTCAGCGCTGTCTGCGGCAACCACCACCGGGCCGATGCCTGCGGCGCAGGCGCGCTGATACACGTGCACGATCATCGGTTGATCGCCGATCATCGCAAGCGGCTTACGCGGCAAGCGGCTGGCCGCCAACCGCGCCGGGATAAGGATCAACGGGTTCATGCCGAGCGCTTGCCGGATCATTCTTTGCCCCTCACCAGACACGCTTTTGTGCCAAAGATGCCCCTCGCACAAAAAAAGGAAAAAAGTAGCAGACCAAAGCCGTTTATACGGGTTGCCTTTCCCCATGGAAAGCGGCTATTTGCGGACCATACGCGATAAAGATTTGCCGCGAGCAGAGGTGTGGCATGAACTCAAATGAAAACAACAAAGTGGCCGGTGCCATTCTCGGCATGCTGACCCTGGCTATGGGCGTCGGGTTTTTCTCGAACGCGCTGGTCTCGCCCAAGCCTGTGGCAAAGGCCGGGTACGAACTCCCCGATGCCACGGCCAGCGCCAGCAGCGCGGTGGCCGCCCCTGCCGCTGAGGCTGTGGAACCCATCGCCAAGCGGCTGGCTTCCGCCGATCTGGCAAAGGGGGAAGCCTCCTTCAAAAAATGCATGAGCTGCCATACGGCCTCGCCCGACGGCAAAAACGGCACCGGGCCTGGGCTTTACGGCGTGGTGGGGCGTGCTCCGGCCGCGCATCCCGGTTTTGGCTCCTATTCTGCTTCCATGAAGGAAAACGCGCCAAAAATCGCCAATTGGTCGTATGAAGCGCTCGATAAATTCCTCACCAGCCCCAAAGGGCTGGTTTCGGGCACATCGATGAGCTTTGCAGGCGTGCCCCGCGCCGATGAACGCGCCAGCCTGATCCTCTATCTGCG
>CAZGKS010000170.1:0-4976 GCA_964526275.1 uncultured Methylobacterium sp.
TCTTCAGCCCTGCTGGAGGTGCTCGACCCTGAACAAAACACCACCTTCAATGATCATTATCTGGAAGTGGATTACGACCTCTCGAATGTGATGTTCGTCACCACCGCCAATACGCTCAATATTCCGGCGCCGCTGATGGACCGCATGGAGATTATCCGCATTGCAGGCTATACGGAAGACGAGAAAAGCGAGATCGCGCGCAGTCATCTTATTCCCGCTTCGATCGTCAAGCATGGTTTGGCGGCCAGCGAATGGTCGATCACGCCAGAGGCGTTGCAGCTGGTTGTCCGTCGTTATACGCGGGAAAGCGGCGTGCGCTCGCTCGACCGGGAGATCGCCAATCTCATCCGCAAGGCGGTCAAGGAAATCCTGCTGTCGGCAGCTACCGATGCGCCGATCAAGGCGGTGCTGATCGATGAAGCCAAGGTGCAAGAATATCTGGGCCCGCCCAAATATCGCTATGGCGAGGCCGAACTCGAAGATCAGGTTGGCGCGGTGACCGGCCTTGCCTGGACCGAAGTGGGCGGTGAATTGCTGACCATTGAAAGCGTGATGATGCCCGGCAAGGGCAAAATGACGGTGACCGGCAACCTCAAGGACGTGATGCGCGAATCGATTTCGGCGGCGGCGTCCTATGTGCGTTCGCGCGCGCTCAGCATTGGGGTCAAACCGCCGTTTTTCGACACGCGGGATATCCATGTCCATGTGCCCGAAGGGGCAACGCCCAAAGACGGCCCTTCCGCCGGGATCGCCATGACCACCGCCATTGTCTCGGTCTTGACCGGCATTCCCATCCATCGCGATATCGCAATGACCGGCGAGGTTACCTTGCGCGGGCGGGTTTTGCCGATTGGCGGCCTGAAGGAGAAGCTGCTGGCCGCCTTGCGCGGCGGGATCAAGAAAGTGCTTATCCCGCAAGATAACGTGAAGGATCTGGTGGATATTCCGGCCAATGTCAAAAACGCACTGGAAATCGTACCGGTCAGCCATGTGGATGAGGTGCTCAAGCACGCGCTTATCCGCCAGCCCGTTGCGATCGAATGGGACGAGGAAACCGAGCCGATGCCCGTGCGCGCCAAGGGTGAAAGCGAGCTGCCGACCATGCTGGTTCCCATGTCCGATACGCCGCATCATTGATAGCGGGGGCATGGATAGCGGGGAGGGGAGGGTGCTTTGCCCCTTGTCAAACCGGGCCGTTCCGCACCCTTTCATGGGCGGGCCTTGCAAGATAAAATTTGGCCAAGATAAAACCTGGCCAAGACAGAACCCGGCTTCGCGCCGGGTTTTTATTGCGCGGTTGCGTGAAAGGGGGCATGAAAGATCGCCCGTAATCCTGCGGGCTTTCTCTCGGGCCTTGACCCCGAACGGATGGAAACCATGACGATATTTAAATTTTTCGGCGCAGCCCTGCTGTCGCTGCTCGCTTCCACGCAAGCTTATGCGCAAAGCGGTGATGTTAATCTCTATACCCAGCGGGAGCCGGAACTCATTACCCCGTTGCTCGAACGCTTCACCCAACAGACCGGGATCAAGGTCAATACGGTCTTCGCCAAGGCCGGTTTGGCAGAACGAATCGCCGCAGAAGGCGTGCGCAGCCCCGCTGATCTGTTGCTTTCAGTCGATGTTTCCACGCTAACGCAAGCCGTGACGATGGGGATCACCCAGCCGATCGTCACACCTGCTATGGCAGCGCGGGTGCCCAGCGAATTGCGCGGGGCAAACGGCGAATGGATCGCCACATCCGCGCGTGCGCGCGTTATTTATGCCTCCAAAGCGCGGATTGCCGACCAAACCCTGACCTATGAGGATCTGGCCAATCCGCGTTTCAAGGGCAAATTATGCACGCGCTCCGGGTTGCACGAATACAATACCGGGTTGATCGCAGCGGCTATCGCCGTGAACGGGCCAGAAAAAGCCCAGGCTTGGCTTGCAGGCCTGCGCGATAATCTGGCGCATAAACCTGCGGGCGGAGACCGCGATGTCGCCAAGGAAATCGCCGCCGGGCAATGCGATCTTGGCATTGGCAACCTGTATTATATCGGCCTGATGACGCGCGATGCCAACCAGAAGGCTTGGGCGGAGGCGGTGCGGGTGATTGTGCCGCGTTTTGCCGATGGCCGGACGCATGTTAATGTGTCGGGGCTGGTGCTGACCAAAAACGCACCGAACAAGGGGAACGCCCTCAAATTGACCGAATGGCTGCTGACCGATGCAGCGCAGGCCGCTTATGCTTCAGAGAATTTTGAATATCCGGTGGTGGCGAATGTACCGCTCGCGGCGGAAATTGCCGCCTTCGGCGATCCGCGCGCCAAGGCCGTGCCGCTCGATGCGGTGGCGGCCAACCGCAAGGCGGCCTCTGAACTGGTGGAACGCACGGCGTTTGATTTAGGCCCGAGGCGGTAATGCGTGCGGGCGCGCGCAGCGGCGCTGCTATCTGGGGGGGGCACCTGTGGGTGCGCCCCTTTTGTTGGCGGGTCTTTGGGCGCAAGGGGCGTTCCAAGGGGGCGTTTCAAGGGGGCGTTTCAAACGATTTTTTGAAATTCGGCTTTTGTTTTTGGGCTTGATGCTCTAGATTAACCGTGTCGTGCTGCGGAATTCGGCAGGTTATACGTATTCCCCGGGGCCTTAACGATCCTTAGGGAGCTGTCCCTGACCAGGCCCGTGGGCCTGGATATACGGCGCCCACCTACGCAAGTAGGTTCCCGGGATCGACAAACCACCGGTTTTGTGGCTCGGCACTTGTTTGATCCTGTAAAGCTTGGTCTTGGGATGGTCTCTTGCTTTTTTATCGGGTTTTCTGGTAAGAAAACTGCTCTCCGATTATCTTGAAAACGCTATAATCCCAAGTAGATAGATTTTTTCGCCTTTCCTTTTAAGGAAATTTTCTGGCAAAGGAGCGGGCGGTGCGCATTCTGTTTTTGGGGGATGTGGTTGGTAAACCGGGGCGGGAGGCGATAGCACGCGAGCTGCCCGCCTTGCGCGCGCGCTTGCGGGCGGATTGCGTGATTATCAACGGCGAAAACGCTGCGGGCGGGTTTGGCATTACCGAGGCGATTTACCACGAACTGCTTGATTGCGGCGCCGATGCGGTGACCTTGGGTAATCACTCGTTTGATCAGCGCGAAGCGCTGGTGTTTATTGAACGCAGCCCGATGCTGGTGCGCCCGGCCAATTACCCGCCCGGCACACCCGGGCGCGGCAGCGCTTTGGTTGTTTTGCCCGACGGACGGCGCGTGCTGGTGGTCAATGTGCTCGGCCGAATCGAGATGGATGCGGTCGATTGCCCGTTTCGGGCAGCGGAGCGCGAGATCGAATTTGCGCCGCTGGGCCGTGCGGTTGATGCGATCGTGCTCGATGCACATTGCGAGGCTTCCGCCGAAAAGCAGGCTTTGGGCTGGCATTTTGATGGCCGGGTCAGTTTATGCGTGGGCACGCATACGCATGTGCCAACCGCCGATGCGCGGATCTTGCCCGGCGGCACCGCCTTTCAGGGCGATGCGGGCATGTGCGGCGATTATCTCTCGGTGATCGGGTTTGATTGGCGCGAGCCAACGCGGCGCTTGGTGGAAAAAACCCCCGGCACGCGGTGGGAATCGGCCTCCGGGCGCGGCAGTGTTTGCGGCGTTTTGCTGGAAACCGACGCCAAAACGGGGTTGGCAAAGCGCCTTGCGCCGGTGCGGATTGGCCCGTATCTGGCCCCCACTGAACCGGATTGGGACGCCTAGAGCGTTTCCAGCGAAGATTGAATCGCCTGAAACGCTCTATCTCTTTGTTTTAACGCAATTCCGGACGCGAAACCGGTTCCAACGATCGCTGGAATTGCTCTATACGGGCAGGGAGGCACAGACCGGAAAAACCCCTCTGCGCCTTTTCTGGACGCCCATGCTTTTGGCGCCCATGCTCTTGGCGCGTCTCGTTACACCGCTTTCCCCAAGCTTCCCGCCAGATGCTGGATAAACTGGAAGGCTACCCGGCCAGAGCGCGCGCCCCGTGTGATCGACCATTCAAGCGCGGCGCGGTGCAAGGCTTCTTGCGGCATGGTCAGGGCGTAATGGCGGGCATACAGATCGATCATGGCGAGATAATCGCTCTGGTCGGCAGCATGCAGCCCCAGCCACAGGCCAAACCGGTCGGAGAGCGAGACTTTTTCCTCTACCGCCTCATAGGGATTGATGGCGCTGGAGCGTTCGTTTTCGACCATATCGCGCGGTAAAAGGTGCCGCCTGTTCGATGTCGCATAAAACAGCACGTTTTCTGGCCGCCCGGCAAGGCCGCCATCGAGCACGGCTTTGAGCGCCTTGTAGCTGTTTTCGCCGGTATCGAACGACAGATCGTCGCAAAAAACGATGAAGCGGTGCGGTGCGGGGCGCAAGAGCGCCATGAGCGCGGGCAGGCTGGCAATATCCTCGCGCGCGATTTCCACCAGCTTGAGCGCAAGGCCTTCGGCCAGCATCTGCCCATGCGCAGCCTTGACCAGCGAAGATTTCCCCATGCCGCGCGCCCCCCAGATCAAGGCGTTATTGGCCGAAAACCCGCGCGCGAATTGCCGCGTATTGGCGATCAACTGATCCTTGATAAGGTCGATCCCGACCAGAAGGGCGAGCGGGATACCGGCAATCCGTGCCACGGGTTCAAGTTGGGACGCACCGGGGGCAACCGGGTGCGGGTGCCATAAAAACCCTGACGCTGTGTTGAACTCGGGCAAGGCAGGCGCTGGCGGTGCCAACCGTTCCAGCGCTTGGGCGATGCGGGTGAGCAGGGGTAGGGCGTCTGCGGGCAGGGTGTGCATGGCGGGTTCCGTAAAGCGTGATTGCAAACCGGGAAGGAGCTTTGCCTCTAGCATAGGGAGCGGGCCTTGTCGCGGGCGCGGCAGCCATGCCTCTTGCACCGGGCTGGGAATCGTGTTTGCGTTTTGCGGGAAGGTTTGTATAGTCCGCGCAAAATGCAGATGGAGTCTTTCATGATCAGCCCAGCCT
>CAZGKS010000171.1:0-4956 GCA_964526275.1 uncultured Methylobacterium sp.
AGAGGCTCAAAGCCGCCGTTTCGATTTTCGGTCGCGCAACCCCGGTCGAGCTGGATTTCAACCAGGTCGAAAAACTCAAGATGTGAGGGAAACGCGTTGGGGGTAGGGTACTGAGTTTGCTGCGTAATGTTGTGCGCTGTATGGGCTCCGCCTATGCGTCTTTAAGGCGCATGCTCCGATAACGCCCCCGTATTATGCGCGCTTGCCGCATCCCTCGTCTGAGGCGCAGCCCGGCGCCCCATCAACCGCATTCAAAGCCGCAGGATTTTGAACACCAGGATTTTGAACCCGCGGCCTGTTTTCCGTTGGTTACGCCAGCTGTGCCAGCATGTCTTTTAACGTTGGAATAACCGCCTCAAGCGGCACTTCGCGCTGGGCTTGCGCTTGTTTTTCCAGATAATCGCTCCGGTCGCGCGCGCTGGAATCGGCTTTGGCCAAAGCCTGCAACTGCGCCCCAAGCGCCAGATCCTTGATCTGCACCACGCCTTTTTCGCGCTCATTGGAACCCTGAATGAGCGCGATCGGGCAGGCGCGCCGGTCGGCATATTTCATTTGCGCCTTCATGCCCGCGCTGCCCAGATAGAGTTCTGCGCGGATGCCTGCCGCCCGCAAGCTTTGCACAAGGCGGGTATAGGCGGCGGTTGCGGTGCCATCACGGTCCATGGCGAGCACCAGAACCGGGCCGTTTTCTGCCGTTTTGGGGGCTTTGCCCAAGGCCTGCAACGCGGAAAGCAACCGCGAAACGCCGATTGAAAACCCGGTGGCGGGCACGGATTCGCCCAAAAACCGCGAGACGAGGCCATCATAGCGCCCACCGCCGCCCACAGAGCCAAAGCGGACCGGGCGCCCGTCTTCATCTTTGATTTCAAACAATAATTCGGCTTCATAAACTGGGCCGGTATAATATTCGAGCCCACGAATGACCGAGGGATCGAGCAAGATCCGGTCGGCATCATACCCCGCAGCCCGCACGAAGGTGGCAAGTTCGGCAAGCTCGCCATAGCCTTCGCGCACCAGGGGATGCCCGGCAATCCCTGCTTTGGTTGCCGCAGCGCCCATGCGCAGGCTGAGCACCCCGGCATCGTCAAAGCCGATTTTGGCTTCCAGCGCCTCGAACAGGGCGGTGATCGCGGCCATATCCAGCCCTGCGCCTTTGGTGAAATCGCCGCTTTCATCGAGCCGCCCGGCCCCGAGCAATTTAGCGACTTCCTCGCGGGAGAATTTGTCGAGCTTATCGATGGCGCGCAGTACGATCAGCCTGCGGGGGGCTTCTTCCGGCGCGCCAAGACCGATCGCGGCCATCACGCCATCGAGGATTTTGCGGTTATTGACCCGGATGACATAGGCGCCGCGCGCAAGGCCCAAAGCTTCGAGCGTATCGGCGGCCATCATGCAGATTTCAGCATCGGCGGCGATGGAGGGGGCGCCGACGGTATCGGCATCAAACTGCATGAACTGGCGGAAGCGCCCCGGGCCGGGCTTTTCATTACGGAACACCCAGCCTGCGCGGTACGAGCGGAAGGGTTTGGGCAAATGCTGCCAGTTTTCAGCGACATACCGCGCAAGCGGCGCGGTGAGGTCATAGCGCAAGGACAGCCATTGCTCGTCATCATCGCGCAGCGAGAACACCCCGGCATTGGGGCGATCTTGATCAGGCAGGAATTTACCCAAAGCGTCCGTATATTCCAAAAACGGGGTTTCGAGCGCATCAAATCCGTAGCGGGCATAAACCTGCCGGATAATGCCGAGCATGGCTTCTGTGGCCGCCAGATCCGCCGGTGCACGATCAGCAAAGCCGCGCGGGCGGCGGGCCTGGGGCAGCGCGGGAGAGGGCGAAGACGGTTGCGGCATGGACATGCAAGGCTCACAGGGGATCAAGATGCGGGAAGCGACAAGGGTGGGTTTATCGGCCTTGAGGGCTTTTGTCTATGCGCATGGGGCAGGCGGGAGGGGCATGGGGCATGGGGCATAGGGCAGGGGGGCGATATTTGCCACGCGCCTTTGGCGCCACCCTTGCGACCTGCCTGGAATGGCGGTACGCTTCGGCCGAACAGCGGGCAGCCCAGCCGGGCAGCCCGGCTATGGGGTGCCAAGCTTACCCAAGGGAGGGTTTCATGTCAGGCTTAGTCTCATCCCGCGTTAGGCCGTCTGCTTTCAGCGCGCTTCAAAAAGCGCTGCATTGGTTGATCGCGCTCATGGTTGTCGTGTTGGTGCCGGTCGGCTTTATTATGGCAGAGCGTGGCGAAAAGGGTAATTTTGATGCGGTAACCGCGCAGATGTATTTGATGCATAAAAGCTTCGGCTTTCTGCTGTTGCTGCTGATGGTACTGCGTATCGGCGTGCGTTTGCGGCACGGCACGCCCGCCCCCGAACCGGGGCTATCGCGCTGGCAACGGATTGCAGCAGAAGCGGTGCATGGTTTGCTGTACCTGTTGCTGCTGGGCGTGGCCGTGATCGGCTGGCTCGGTGTTTCCGCCTTTGATGCGCGCGGCGTGCTGGGCGGCATGCAGCTTCCGGCACTGCTGGCCAAAAACGAATCGCTTGCCAAAATCTTGTTTGAAATCCATGGCGTGCTGGCCCTGCTGATTGTCGCGCTGGTTGCGGTGCATATCGGCGCGGCGCTGTATCATCATTTTATCCTCAAGGATGGGGTGTTGCGCCGCATGCTGCCGAGTAAACGGGCTGAGTGAGGGGCAACAGGAGGCAGGGCATGCGCCAAGAGGAAAATGCACTTGCGTTTTTGCCGCCCTATCGCTTCCGGCTTGCACGCAATGAGGATGCGCAAGACCTGTTCGGGCTGATAACGCTGTGTTTTGCGCTTTATCCGGGGTGTTTTACCGACCCGCATGGGGATTTGCCCGATCTGCGGGCGGCGGGGGAATGGCCCTTGCGGCGCGCAGCCGATGGGCGCGCGCTAGGCGGGGTATTTGTGGTGGCGGAAGACCCCTCCGGCCGGGTTTGTGCCTGCGCGGCGCTCGATTTTCCGGAAGCGGGAACGGGCGAAGTGCACCGGGTTTATGTGCGGCCTGATTGCCGCCAGCGCGGGCTTGCGGGGGCCTTGGTGGCGCATCTGGAAGGGGCGGCGCGCAAGGCCGGGGCACAGCGCGTGGTGTTGTGGTCTGATACCCGCTTTGCCGATGCGCATCGTTTTTACGAAAAACGCGGTTATACGCGTGGCCAGATCCGGGAATTACAGGATATTTCCGCCTCGCGTGAATATTATTTCTGGACCAGCCTGTAAGGGCCCTTATTCGGGCGGAGCCAGCGCCAGCTTCAGGCCATCCATACGCGCTTTATTCCATAGGATCTGGCAGGCAAGCCGGGAGAGCGGCCCTGCGGCTGCCAGGGTATCGAGCTGGGTGATTTCTTCTGCCTGCATGGCGGGAAGGCGGTCGTAATCTGCCTGAGACATCAAGCGGATATGGCACGTTCCGCACGTGGCGGCACCGCCACAGGTTGCCGCAATATCAAAACCGAAATCGCGCAGGATTTCCATGATTCGGTAGCCTTCCATGCCGGGAACGCGGCACAGGGTTGCCATGCGGTCGGTAACCCACATCCAGCCATCGGCATCGGCAGGGTCGAAAGCTGTGAGTAATTCAGCGGATGTTGGCATGGTGGACATCTTTGGCGAGAATTGTAGGCGCGTTTTCTCGCCTATACCGTATAGGGGGAAAATCGGTACTGTTTTTTGGGCGCGTGCGTGAGTTGGCCCCCTGTATTTTTTGCATTGCCGCAATTTAGGCGTTAATCTGCTCTAGGAGCCGCAAGAAGCGCTTGCGAAATGGGCTCAAACGCGCATAGAGAAGGAATATTGGCGCCATGCCGTATGAGGATACGATGAAAAATCTGCTTAAATCTGCGCTGACGGGCCTTGCCGCGCTCAGCTTTTCCTGCTCTTTCGCGCTGGCGCAAACAGCGCCCAAGCCCGCGCCAACCAATTCTGCGCCCCCTACAGGGAATGCAAGTATCAAGGTTGCGCTCAAAGCCGCCCCCGAACAAGCGGATTGGCTCAAAGTGTGCGATGAAGACCCCGCGATCAAGAAGGTCGTGTGCTATACAACGCGTGATTTCGTGGCCGATAACAACCAGCCTGTCATGGCCTTGGCGTTTTATGCGGTCAAGGATGAAAGCCGCCGTTTCGTGCGCTTTCTCGTGCCGCTGACCTTCATGGTGCAGCCCGGCGTACGCTTTTCAACCGAAGGCTTGCCCCCGGTTGGCGCCAAATTCCAGATCTGCTTGCCGCAAGGCTGTTTCGTTGAAACCGATATTCCGGAAACAACGGTTGCTGCGATTAAAAAAGGCGCCAATCTGCGGATTGATATGCAAAACCAGCTTGGGCAGGAAGTGAATTTCGAGGTGCCGCTGGCAGGGTTTGCCAAGGTATATGACAGCCCGGGAATTAACCAGGAAACCTTGGTGAAACTGCAGCAAGGGCAAGCGGTTGGGGAAGCGCCTCCTGGGGGCGAAGACCTCAAGAAAAAAGCCGAAGAGCTGATGAAACAGCGCCAGCAAGCCGCGCCGGGCGCCGCACCAAGCAAGGCCCCGTAACCCAAATGTGCCTGAAAGAGCCAAGCGTGCCTCAACGCTTGGTCTTTGGGCCTTGGCAACGGTTCGCGCACAGGTTTTTGGCGTAGAGGTCTTTAGCCTAAGGGCCTTGCGCTTAAAGATTTAGGGGGCAGAAGCCCTTGGGTCAAAATAGGCCCTTGGAGCCTTTTCGATTTTGATGGCATCAAAATCCTGCTCTCTTTCTTTGTCTAAGAACGCGTCTTTTATTTTCGATGATTCCATCAAAAACAAAAACGCTATAGGTTGAACAGGCCATAAGGGATCTGTTGGCTGATAGACGGGTATAATGGTCGCAGTATAGGCCAGGCGCCCGGATAGCGTAGCCAGGCGGTGCCTTGTATCCACCGCCTGTTGTTGATTGAGCCGCCAGATCAGGGGGAAAGCGTA
>CAZGKS010000172.1:0-4938 GCA_964526275.1 uncultured Methylobacterium sp.
GCTCTAAAATCGCAGCGCAGACCTTATATCAAAGGTCTTTGGTATTAGGGTGTTCAAGCGCGCGAATTTCTTGTTTTAACGCGCGGTTTTGGTATTCAGCATGTAGGTTACCAAAGAAGCGCCCTCTATTTTTCACCGGGTACCCTTTTCCATCCCCTGATTTTCGGAGAGATCTTGCCGCGCCCCCTTCAATCTCCCGAACGTCCGTTATGGCTCCGCCTACGCCATAAGCTCGAAATATTCGGGCTTTATGGCTTGATCGCCCTTGTGCGCGCCTTGGGGGTCGATACATCCAGCGCGGTTTCAGGCTATTTGTGGCGCAAACTGGCTCCGCTCAACCGGCGCCATGCCCGCGCCGATGCCAACCTTGCCCGCGCCCTCCCCGCGCTTTCCCCCCAAACCCGCGCGGCGCTGCTGGCGGATATGTGGGAAAATCTTGGCCGCACCATGGCCGAAGGGTTCCACCTTGAAGCCTTGCTGGCCGCCCCGGAACGCTTCGAGATGAGCGCCGATACGCGGGCGATTCTGGCGCAGGCTGCGCGTCAAAGCGCCGTTTTTGTCTCGTTGCACCAAGGCAATTGGGAGCTGGCCGCCCCCTTGCTCGCAAAACACGGCGTGCCGGTCGCGGGCATTTATCAGCGCGTGCAAAACCCCCGCGCGGAAGCGATGTTGGCCAAAGCGCGCGCGCCGTTTTATCCGCGCGGGCTTTACGCCAAGCACCGCGATACCCCGCGCGCCCTGTTGCGCGTGCTGGGTGAAGGCGGCAGCGTCGCTATCATGGCCGATTTACGCGATTATGGCGGCATCTCTGTCCCCTTCTTTGGGCTGCCTGCGCCCTCTACCCCTTTTCCGGCCCTGCTCGCGCGGGGGCGCGGGGTGCCGCTTTATGCCGGCGCGATCCTGCGGACACGCGGCGCGCGCTTTTTTGTGCAACTGGAAGAGATCCCTGTGCCCAGAACGGCGGATCGCCAGGCCGATCATGCCGCCCTTACCGCCGCCATCCAGCAATGCTTCGAGCGGTTTATCCGCACCCATCCCGAGCAATGGATGTGGGGGCACCGGCGCTGGGGGTAAATGCGGGTGGCGACAGCAGGCCGTGCCCCCTTTAGCAAGCCGCGTGTCTTGCTTGCATCGAGCGAGAAAAGACGATTATAATGGGGCGCGGATGCGTGTTGCATTATGCCTGTCCATGCTCGCGTGCAGGAGAAGCCCATGAAACCGGATTCCATGAAACAGGAGCCCATGAAATCGGAGCCTATGAAATCGGAGCCTATGAAATCGGAGCCTATGAAATCGCTGGAGGCTCGTTTTTCGATCGGTCAGGTGGTTCGCCATCGGCTTTTCCCCTTTCGCGGCGTGATTTTCGATGTCGACCCCACCTTCAACAACACCGAGGAATGGTGGCTCGCTATCCCGGAGCCCATGCGCCCGCGCAAGGACCAGCCCTTTTATCATCTGTTCGCCGAAAACCAGGAAAGCGATTATATCGCCTATGTTTCGGAACAAAACCTGCTCCCCGATGATTCACCCGAGCCGTTGCGCAACCCGCGCATTCTCGATTTTTTCGAGAAAGGTGCCACAGGGCAATTTGCCATTCGCAACAATACGTTGCTGAATTAAAAACCTCATATTCAGTGCATATTTTACCCGTTTTTCACGCAAACCGGGCACGTTGTCTGACCGTCAATGTGCTGTATCCACTTGTTTCCCCCCATCCGGTAATGGCAATGGGGTGTGGTTGAGCGCAACCGCTCCATAGAGCAAGCGCGTTTGTGGCACATTTGCCGCCCGCGATTGCGCAAACTACTCCTTATACCAACGGCCTTTGATGTTGACGCATAAGGCCCTTGAAGGGAACGAAACGATCTTGTTTTTATCAAGGGACAAGATCGTTTCGTGACGAATACCCAATGGTCCTTTTCAAGGTGTCCTTTTCAAAGAGTCCTTGAAAAGGACCATTGATATTACAGCAACGCGGCGCCGCTGCGCATCGGGCCTATCCGGGAAGGCCCAAGGTCCGAATAGACCGGGAAGCGGTTTTCATCAAATTTTGCCAGCATCCGCCGCGTCTCGCTGCCCCGCTTGCGATGGAGCAGCATCTTGCCATCTGCGGCCAGCCGGTCCATGAGCTGGGCTGAAAAATGCTCGACCGCGCCATTGACAATCATGCGGTCATACCCGCCCGCATCGTCCCCGCGCAGCAAACCATCGGCGTGATGCACGCTCACCGCCGTTTTGGCAAACGCATCCCCCGCCAAGCGCGCTGCCGCATCGCGCGCAAGGGAACGATAGCGCTCAAACGTAGTGACCCTGGCGCCCAAAGCGGCCAGCAAAGCCGCCTGATACCCGGATCCCGTGCCGATTTCGAGCACGCTCATGCCGGGGCGCAGATCAAGCAGGGCCAGATGCATCGCCACCGTGAACGGATCGGTCGCTTCCTCGCCGCAAGGGAGCGGCAAGGCCAGCGGCGCATAGAGCAGATCCGGCGAAAAACCGCTCAAAAACCGCGCGCGCGGCACGCGCTCAAACGCGTTGAGCAAGGCGGGATCGGTCATCCCGCGCGTGCGCAGCCCCAGGATGAACCGCGCCAGTGCCTCATCCTCCCCGCTCGGTGCATCGCGCATGGCGCTAGCCGTTGAGCTTGTCAGCAAAGCGGGTCAGTGTTGGCAGATCGGTCAGATCGAGCCGCAGGGGGGTTATGGCGATCTTGCCGTCCTGCAGCGCGTGCAGATCGGTCCCTTCCGCAGGAGTGATGCGTTTACGCGCAAAGGCCAGCCAGAAATACGGGTTGCCGCGCCCATCGAGCCGCCGCTCGACATCCATCATTTCCTGGTTGCGCCGCCCTTGCACACACACCGCCTTGCCGCGGACATCTTGCGGCGCGCGGGCGGGAAAATTGACATTGATCACGATGCCCGGATCAATCCCCAAGGCGAGAATATCGCGCACTGTCTGTGCGCCATGCGCGCGGGCGGCAGACCAATCCATCGCCTCATGCCCGCTTGTCCCGTAAGCCTGGCTTAGGGCGATCGAGGGGATGCCGAGCATCGTGCCCTCCATGGCGGCCGCGATCGTGCCGGAATAGGTGACATCTTCGGCGACATTCTGCCCGCGATTAACGCCAGAGAGAATAAGATCGGGGGCCTTGCCGCGCAAAATATGCTTCACGCCCATCAGCACGCAATCGGAAGGGGTGCCCTTGACCGCAAAATGGGCGGGTGAAATCTCGCGCAGGCGCAGCGGATCATTGAGCGAGAGCGAATGCGACACCCCCGATTGATCCATCTCCGGCGCCACAATCACCACATCGTGGGAAAGCGCGCGCGCAATGCTTTCGAGCACCTCAAGGCCGGGCGCGTGGATGCCATCGTCGTTGGTGATCAAAATGCGCATATCAGGCCTTCGCGATCCGTTTTAGCCCACCCATATAGGGCGCCAACACCTCCGGCACGCTGATCGAGCCATCCGGGTTCTGGTAATTTTCCATCACCGCGATCAAGGTGCGGCCAACCGCCAGGCCAGAGCCATTGAGAGTGTGCAGGAAGCGAGTGGCCTTCTCCCCAGCCGGGCGGTAGCGCGCATTCATGCGCCGTGCTTGAAAATCCCCGCAAACCGAGCACGAGGAAATCTCGCGATAGGTTTTTTGTCCCGGCAGCCAGACCTCGATATCATAGGTTTTCTGGGCAGCGAACCCCATATCACCGGCGCACAACGCCATGGTGCGAAAATGCAGCCCGAGTTTCTTGAGCACCGTTTGCGCGCAAGCGAGCATGCGTTCATGCTCCTCGCGGGCGGTTTCCGGCGGGGTGATCGAGACCATTTCCACTTTGTTGAACTGGTGCTGGCGCAGCATACCGCGCGTATCGCGCCCGGCAGACCCCGCCTCGGCGCGAAAACACGCGGTCAGCGCGGTCATGCGCAGCGGGAGTTCTTCCTCCAGCACAATGCGCTCGCGCACCAGATTGGTGAGCGGCACTTCAGCCGTGGGGATTAACCAATGCTCCTCGCCCGCGCGGAATTGATCGTCGCGGAATTTGGGCAATTGCGCCGTGCCGAACATCGCCGCATCGCGCACCAGAATGGGCGGGTTAACCTCGGTATAGCCATGCTCCTGCGTGTGCAGATCGAGCATGAACTGCCCCAAAGCGCGCTCCAGCCGCGCCAAAGGGCCGGAAAGCACCACAAACCGCGCGCCCGAAAGTGCGGCCGCGCGCTCAAAATCCATGAACCCCAGCCCCTCGCCCAGGGCCACATGGTCCGGGCCTTCCTCCAGCCGTTTTTCAGGCACTGGCAGGCGCGAGCCGGCAATATCGGCAACAGGGGCCGCGTTATAGACCACATTGCCGTGTTCATCCGCGCCTTCGGGCACATCCTCAAACGGAAGATTGGGCAGGGCGGCCAGAAAATCCTGCAAGGCGGTTTCAGCCGCCGCACTCTCGCCCTCCAAGGCGGTCAGGCGGTCCTTGTCCACATTGACCTGCGCCCGCAAGGCATCCGCGCGCGCCTTATCCTTGGCGGCCATGGCGATACCGATCTCCCTGGAGGCGGCATTGCGATGGGCAAGCCGCGTCTCCTTTTCGGTCAGCAAGGCCCGATGCGCCTCATCCAGCGCGATCAGCCGCGCGGTAAGCGCTTGCGCCTCACTGTTGCCGCGCCGGGCCAAGGCGCGTGCAAGAAGGGTCGGGTCAGAACGCACCATACGAAGATCGAGCATGAACAACCATCCGAATCGGTAAACAAAGCGTATGCATTGTGCCTGCACTGCAACAGCCTTGCCAGCACGTTCTGGCTCAAGGTGCAGAAAAAACCTAACAAATCGCAAATGAGCCCTGCATATAATGCATGGCAGGGCGCTTGTTGAGCGCTGGTCATGCCGTTATTTCGCCGTTATTGCAGTGCACAAGATTCTCAACACACCACAACCCTTTGCCTTTGGAG
>CAZGKS010000173.1:0-4934 GCA_964526275.1 uncultured Methylobacterium sp.
GCTCAGTGCTGAGGCTTTGGCTTTGCTTTCGCAATTTGATTGGCCGGGCAATGTCCGCCAGCTCGAAAACGCGATGTTCCGCGCGGTCATTCTCTCGGAAGGGGATGAACTGGTTCTCGCCGATTTTCCGCAAATCGCGCAGGCGGTGGAGGGGTTTGATGTGCGCATTCCGCCGATTTCTCGCCCGGAGCGGGTGGCGGTGGAGCGCGAGATCGTGCGGGTGGAAATACGCGACCCCTCCGCGCTCACCTTGGTGGATGCGAGCGGGGATATTCGCCCGCTGGAGGCGATCGAGGGCGATGCGATCAAATTCGCGCTGGAGCATTACCGCGGGCAAATGTCCAAGGTCGCGCGCAAGCTGGGGATCGGGCGCTCAACCTTGTATCGCAAGCTGCGGGAATTGGGCGTTGCGATCGAGGATGACCAGGAATTTGACGGGGTGCCACACGCTTTGCCGTCTACCCGGGTCGCGTAAGGGGCCGCAAAAGCGCAGGGCTGGGGAATGTGCGCGCTGGGCTTGTCCCCGCGCGGTTCTCGCGTGCCCTTGATCGGCGCGCAGGGGCTATGCCGGGATGCCCACTAGGATACCCACAAGGAACAAGGCAAGGCACAAGGATTCCGCTTGACCTATGGCGTGAACTAAGCAACGAACACTATCTGTGCGGGGTTCTCCTTAAGGGGAGAGCGTGCCGCATGCTTGCTTGTTGGTCTTGCTTGCTGGTTTTGGGTGCTTGGTTCGTCTTGGGTGCTTGGATGGCAAAAGATCCCGCTCTTCTCCGTAGTGGCAACACGCTTGGCGCGGGTTTCCCCCGTGCAGGGGCGCTCAGCTTGCGGGTATTCTCGGTGCGGGTATTCTCGGTGCGGGCGTTTTCAAGGCGGGTGTTTTCAGCGCTGGTAATTTCTTCCCTGATAAGTGTGCCGCTCTATGCAGCGGAAGACGCGCACATTCCTCTGGCGCCGCTGCCGCCCTTGCCCGATCCAGTGGCCGTGGAGCGTTCTTTTGCGCAGACGGTTGGCACCGGGGTGCGAGAGAGCACAGAAAACGCACCTGTCGCGGGTGCGCCTATCGTCGGCACATCTGTTTCCGGCGCGCCTGTCGCTGGCGCACCGATCTCCGAAGCGCCTGTCTTTTTGGCCTTGCCGCCTCTCCCGGATATTCCGCCATTTAATCCCGCAGCGCTTGTGCCGCCAGCGGTACCGGTTCCGGCCGCCAAACCCGCAGCGCTTGCGCTGGAGGATGCCCTTATTTTGGCCAAACTGGAGCCCATGCGCGCGCGGCTTGGGCTTGAACGGGCGCAGATAGGCGCGCTGGCGGCTTTTTATGCCGCGCGCAACTATGCGCCGCTTTGGGGCCAGCAAGAGGCGGATGGCTTTCGCCTTGGTGCGAAAGCGCTGGCGCTGGTGACCCTGTTGCAGGAGGCCGAGAGCGAAGGCTTGGACCGCACACGCCTTCGCCTGCCGCTGCCCGACCGCGTGATTGCGCAGGCCGGGGGCGCAGCCACCGCTCTTTCCCCCGAACAAGCGATCGAGGCGGATCTGGGCTTGTCCCTTGCCGCGTTTTTATACGCCTATGATGCGCGCGGCGGGCGGGTGGACCCAGCCCGCCTTTCCGCCCTTATCACAGCCCGGCGGACCTTGCCGGATATGTTTGCCGTTCTCTCTTCCCTTGAGCGAACCGACCAGATCGCTGCCGCGTTGCAAGCGTGGTTGCCAGATCATGCCGGGTATCGGGCCTTGCGCGCGGCCTTGGCCAAAACCCGGCTCGCGCGGGTGGAAGACCCCGCACCGGCGCCCTTGGCCGAGCCGCGCAGCCTGAACGCGCATGCCGTTGCCGGGCTTCCCGGCGCGCCGCTACCCCAAGGCGCGCTGCCCGCCCAGCCGGTCACGCTCTCGACCCGCCCCGCCGCCGAGGAGGCGGTGCGGGGGCAGATTGTGCTCAATATGGAGCGCTGGCGCTGGCTTCCGCCCGATCTGGGGGATACCCATGTCTTTGTTTCGGTGCCCGATTTTCGCCTTGATCTGATGCGCAACGGTGCCAGCGTGCATCAGGCCCGCGTGATTGTTGGCAAACCGGCAACGCAGACGCCCATTTTTTCAGATGCGATTGATCACCTGATCGTCAATCCGTCGTGGTATGTGCCCCCCTCGATCCTTAAAAAGGAATTCTTGCCCAACCTGCAAAAAGACCCCGGTTATGCCGCCAAGCGCGGCTATGAGGTCGTGCGTTCCGGCAAGCATATCGGCATTCGTCAACCGCCGGGAGAGAAAAATGCCTTGGGGGCGGTGAAGTTCATGTTCCCCAACCTGCATTCGGTTTACTTGCATGATACCCCCGGCAGGCATCTTTTTGCCCATGAGACCCGGGCCTTGAGCCATGGTTGTATCCGGGTAGATAAACCCTTTGCCTTTGCCGAACAGTTGCTGGCCGGGGATCTGGCGTTGAGCGAAGGGCACTTGCGCGGCATGGTCGGGCGCGGCGAACGCAGGCTCAAACTCAACCGCAAGGTGCCTGTGCATTTAACCTATTTTACCCTGCGGGCCGATGAAACCGGCGCGGTGCAGAATGTGCCTGATCTTTATGGGTACGATTCGCGTCTCAAGGCCGCTTTGGGGCTGTGATCTGTGCCTTGCCGATATTTTATTGGCCTTGGGCGTGGTTTTGCCGTAATTATCGGTTCAATGCGCGCCAGAACCTGTTCTGAACGCATCCTGCTCTAGAGCAATTCCAGCGATCGTTGGAACCGGTTTCGCGTCCGGAATTGCGTTAGAAAAAAGAGAGAGAGAATTTTTGGCGATTCAACCATCGCTGGAAACGCTCTAGGGTTAATCCGGTCGGCGCCTGCTGGGGTGGATCGCACAGATTTCAGGACATCCCGATTTGGTTTTCACCCTCCGGACCTCCTTGCTGTTAAAACACGCATGTGCATGGCCCGCAGCAAGGCGGGCCGTATCAAAACAGGATTCTGCCCGCGGGTGGGCGCGCATGGCAGCCCTTGGCTGTGGATTGATGGCCAGTCTATGCCTGACCAATGCCACGCAGGATGCCAACGCCAATGGCGAAACGCGGGCGCTGTCCATGGTCCATTCCCGTACCGGCGAAACGCTGAATATTACCTATAAGCGCAACGGCGCCTTCGATACGGATGCTTTGCAAAAGCTCAACTGGTTTTTGCGCGATTGGCGGGTGGATGAACCCACCAGCATGTCGCCGGGTTTGTTTGATGTCGTCTGGCATGTTTATCGCGAAGTCGGCGCGAGCGAGCCTATCAAGATCATGTCGGCGTATCGCTCGCCCGGCACGAATGCCATGTTGCGCCGTCGTTCGCGCGCGGTAGCCAAGGAAAGCCAACATATGCGCGGCAACGCCATGGATGTGCATATTCCGGGCGTTTCCATGGCGCAGGCGCGGGAGATCGGTATCCGCCTGCAAATGGGCGGGGTGGGCTATTACCCGAGCGCGGGCTCGCCCTTCGTGCATCTGGATGTAGGGTCGGTGCGTTCCTGGCCGCGTTTGTCACGCGATTCGCTGGAGCGGATCTTCCCGGATGGCAAGACCGTTCACCTGCCGCGCGATGGCACGCCGCTTGCCAATTATCAGGCCGCTTTGGCAGAAGTGCAGGCGCGGGGCGGCACGGCGCTCGATTATAACACCGTCACCACAACACGCGGCAAAGGCCTGTGGGCGTTGTTGTTTGGGGGTTCTGGCGAGGATGAGGGGGCGGATGTGGAAGCCCCGCTGGCGCGCGAGCCCAAAGGCCGCAAGCCGCCAACTGCGGTGGCAGCGCTCGCGCCCAACGCCGCCGGGGATGGCAGCCAGCTGTCGCCGCAGGCCATGGCGGCGATGAATGATGCCGCGCGCGCGCAATTTGGGGAGGCCCCGCAGCAAAAGGCCGGGGCCGATGCCGCGCCGCGCGGGGTGGAAGCCGGGTTTGCAGCACAGACCGAGCCCTCCCGCAATGCGGCCAACGCTTTAGCCCCGCCGCGCGCCGGGGAACCCGCTCTCCAGATCGCAGCCTTGCCGGTTCCGCCCATTCGGCCCGGCGGCGCCAAGCCGGAACTCATGCCGCTTCACGATGCCCCGATGCCGCCCATTCGCCCGCAGGGATTTGCGCGGGATCTTCTGGCGCAACAGATTATCCAAAGTGCCGCCGTTTCACCCTCACCCTTGGCTTCTTCCGGCGGGCAAGGGGCGAGCGGGTTGCCCAATGCGGCGGGCGCACCATCAACCGCTTTGGCAATGGTGCAGGCCCCGTTGCCCCCGGCGCGACCTGCGGGAGAGGCGTTATCGCTTGCCCGCCCTGCTCTGGCAGGTCTTGCCGTGGACGGAAGGCAAGGGCAGGGACAGGGGCAGGGACAGGGGCAAAGACAAGGGCAAAATCAAGCGCCATCGTCGCCTGAAGCGCCTTCCGGGCCGGGCGGCTCCCGCAGCGATCCTATGAGCATGCTTCGCTCGGTTGCCTTGCCGCAATCCACGCAAGCGCAGCCCATGCACGTGGAGGAGGCCCCGGCTTCGGCGGTCCCGCTCGTGTTCTCGCCCCTTGTCGCGCATCGTACCCAGAACACCCGCCCGGCACGGATTGCGCCGATCAAACCGCAAGCCGCGGTGCAGCGGGATATAGGAACCGGCCTTGCCTTGAGTTTTGATGCCGCGCCCGCCAAAGCAGGGTTTTCGGGCCGGATGGTGGGGCCCTTGAGCCCGCGCTTCCGTTTTGGCCTTTGAGACAGGCTGGCGCTTGCGCATTTTTGGGCGCGTTTTTTCTTAGAGAGAGAGGGTAGATTTTCGTTAAAACGCATCTTGCCTTTATACCAAAGGTCATGGGTATTAGAGCGTTTTAACGGAAAATGGCCCCCATTTTCTGTCAAGAAAACACATCATGCCCTAGAGCAATTCCAGCGATCGTTGGAACCGGTTTCGCGTCCGGAATTACGTTAAA
>CAZGKS010000174.1:0-4881 GCA_964526275.1 uncultured Methylobacterium sp.
CCGTAACGCATCCCCTTGCCGAATTTTGGGGTTTTCTGCCCGCTTCCAGCCCGAATGAGCAGCGCGAAGCGGCCCAGACGCGGGATGCGCAAGGCTATCTGCGCCGCCGCCAGGTGGCACGCGCGCTGGCAGGCGCAGTTTTGGCGTGCGATCCGGCGCGCTTGCAAATTCTGCGCGCGCCCGGCGGCGCGCCTATCCTGCATGAACCGGGTTTGCCCCACCCGCCGCTGCATCTGTCCTTTGCCGCGCGCGGCGATCACGCCGTAGTGGCGCTAAGCGCCCGCCCGATTGGCGTTGACCTTGAGCGTCTTCCAAACCATGCCGGGATTGCCTGGAATATTTTACGCCTTGAGGAACGCAAAACGCTGCGCGCCCTGCCGCAGCAAGACCAACCGCGTGCCTTTGCGGCCTTGTTTTGCACCAAGGAAGCCGTGCTCAAAGCGGCTGGAACCGGCTTTGCCCTGCCGCCGGAAGCGGTGTTGGTCGCGCCAGGCGGGCACAGCGCGCGCGTCGAAACCTCCATTCCAGCGCTCGGTTTGCCGCAACGTTTTGCCAACGGAACCGAGTTTGAGATTTTGCAAAGCCCGCTTCCAGAGGTTTGCGATCACGTGATCCGCGTTGCGCTCTTGCCTGCGCGGGTGTAAGACGCCAGAAGAAGCTAAAATAACCCTGTGGATGCCATGTCGTTTGACCTCTTGACCCCCTATATGCTGCCCCTGCTCCAGATCATCTGGATCGACCTGCTGCTGTCCGGCGACAACGCCATCGTGATCGCGCTGGCCTGCCGCTCGCTGCCGCCGCATCAACGCAAATTGGGCATGTTTCTGGGCGCAGGCACCGCTATCGGCCTGCGGATCGTGTTTGCAATTTTCATCACGTATCTGTTGCAGGTGCCTTTTCTCAAGATTGCCGGCGGGTTGCTTCTGCTCTGGATTGGGGTCAAACTGGCGGTTGGCGAAGACGAGGGTGGGCACGCGATCGAATCGAGCGATAATCTGTGGCGCGCCGTGCGCACCATCGCCATTGCCGATGCCGTAATGAGCCTTGATAACGTGATCGCGATCGCGGCCGCCGCGCAGGGTAATATCTGGCTGTTCGTGTTCGGGTTATTGCTCTCTATTCCGTTGATCATCTTTGGTTCCACGCTGCTTTCCACGGTCATGGAGCGTTTTCCGGTCATCATCTGGGCGGGGGCGGCTTTGCTCGGCTGGATCGCTGGAGAAATGATCGTCGGGGATCCGCTGGTCATGGGTTGGCTGGCCGCGCTCAACCCCGGAAATATCCTCTCATCCATGGTGTCGGATGGCCATGGCGGGATGACCGCAAAACAGGTCGCCGCACCGCTTTATCACTATGGCGCTGCGGCCGTTGGCGCGGCTTTCGTGGTGGGGCTGGGGTATTTCCTCAAATCCCGCAAGCAGCTGCCTGCGTGAGGCATGCTGGCGTGAGGCATGCTGGCGTGAGGCATGATGTGTTTTGACGCAAACCGCCTATCGAGCCCCTATGCTTTTGAGGCAAAAGGCTTTGAGGAAGAAGGCGTCGTTGATTTTTGAGTCTTCCATCAACACACATCAGACTCTCGATATAATACCGATGGCCTTTGGTGTTCGTCTTCAGGGAATAGAAAGACCTTCCGGGAATAAAAAGACTGAGATCGAACCCTGCCTGACCCCTTACAACTATTCTTGAAGTCGTTATAATCCTCCTTCAAGTCTTTTCGGCATCAACAGCAACACACCGTTTATCTCACATTGGACAAAACAACCCATTGAGATACAATAGAGCAATTCCAGCGATCGTTGGAACCGGTTTCGCGTCCGGAATTGCGTTAAAACAAAAAGCTAGAGCGTTATCGGCGATTCAACCATCGCTGGAAACGCTCTAGCTGGCATACAAAAACTTCTTGAAGTTATGACCGTAAAAATTCTTGTGCGCTTTTCAATTGTCTCCCCCACCGGCTGTTCGTGAGGCGGCCGCGCGCAGCAGGGCGCGTTGGAGCATGGGGGTGCGGGCGATCAACCCCGCCCCGACACCGCGGGCAAGGCGCAACAATGGATTATCATTGGCAAACAGGCGATGGATGCCCTCCGTGGCCATCGCCATTGCCATTGCCGCCGGGCGGCGCGCGGCTTGGTAGGCTTGAAGGCCTTCCGCACCGCCTGCATCGAGCCCCAGCCGGTAGCGCTCTGCCAGAATATGCGCCAAAGCCTGCGCATCCATCAGGCCAAGGTTGAGCCCTTGCCCGGCCAGCGGATGCACCACATGCGCGGCATCGGCCAGCAAGGCCAAGCGCGGGGCGATATAATCGCGCGCCAAAGCCAACCGGAGGGGATGGCTGGATAACGCCTCGATGGCGAGAATATCGCCCCGCCACCCCGCTGCGAGGGCTTCAAGGCGGGTGATTTGCGAGGATTTTTCGCCCGCAGGAAGGGTTTGGCCCTGAAGATCGTTCTGCCCTGCAAGAAAGTCCTGCGCCTCTTGCGCGGGCGCACTCCAGACCAAAGCAGAGCGATACCCGCCTAGCCTTGCGCTCTGGGGGCTCTGCGGGGCCTCGGTATCGGCAAGCGGCAAGAGCGCAAACGGTCCTTCGGGCAAGAAATGCTGCAACGCCTCGCCATGATGAGGGCGCGAATGGCGCAAAATCGCGGCAATCGCGGTTTGATGATACGGCCAGCCGTAACTGGGAATGCCCGCCAAGCCCCGCAGCGGTGAGGCGGCACCGTCCGCGGCAATCAAAACTTGCGCCTGCACGCCTGCACCGGAGGCCAAAGACGCTGAAATCCCCTCTGGTTTGGCCTCAAAGGCGGTAATCGTATCGGCAAGGATCGTTATACCCGCCGCGCGCACGGCGTGTTGCAGCCGGGCTTCAAGCGCGCTGAGCGCCACCATATAGGCCAAGGGGCCCGCTGAGGTTGGGCGCCCCTCTTGCTGGGCGGCCTCTTGGAAACCGGTTGGCGGCCCTTCCTGGATTTGCGGCTCCAGCGCCAGCAACAAGGGGCGTATCTGGGCTTGCGCGTGCGAATCGGTCAAGGCGATCGAGCGCATCGGGCAGGCGGCGGGGGCCAGCGCATCCCACACGCCAAGATCTACCAGAAAGCGTTCAGATTGGCGATGCAGCGCTAAAATACGTGCATCCGGCCCTGAAAATTCGCGCGGATTCGGATTCGCCAGCAGCAGGATCTGCGCGGGGGGCACGCCTTTTTGGACCAAAGCCAGCGCCAGCGCACAACCTGCCGCGCCGAACCCGGCGATCAAATGAGACGTATGGAGAGCATCGGGCGGGGGCATGCTGTATGAGCCTGAAAGGAGGGCATTTCGTTTTGCTTATAATCCGCCACTCCTGCAGAAGGAAGCATTATCGCCTTGACTTTGCGCAAGAAGATGAGAGGCAAGAAAGTGTTTAGCCTCGCACCGACAGGATTTGGATATGGATGTTGTGGATCTTTTGCTTGGCGTGCTGGATCTGGAAAAGATCGATACCGATTTATGGCGCGGGATTACCCCGGACACCGGGCGCGCGCGGGTTTATGGCGGGCAGGTGATCGCGCAAGCGCTTGTCGCCGCGCAACGTTCTGTTGATGGGCGCAAGGTACATTCCCTCCACGGCTATTTCATGCTGGGGGGCGATCCGCGCCTGCCCATTCTCTATGAGGTGGATCGCATCCGCGATGGGCGCAGCTTTGCCACGCGGCGCGTGCGCGCGGTGCAAAACGGCCAGGAAATCTTCAGCCTGATGGCCTCCTTCCATGCGCAAGAGCCGGGCCTGCATCACCAGTTCCCCATGCCCAAGGTCACGATGCCGGACCAACTGCCCGATGATGACGCGATTGTGGCGCGCTATGTGCCCAAACTCTCCCCGCGGCGGCAAGCTTATTGGCGCATGGTGCGCCCGATCGAGGTGCGCCCTGCTGATCCGGAAGCCTATTTCAATCGCAAGCCGGGGGAACCGTTTCACGATGTCTGGTTCAAGCTGGCGCGCCCGGCAAACCTGCCTGCCCCGATGCATGCGGTAGTGCTGGCCTTCGCCTCTGATATGTCTTTGCTCGATGGCGCGACCATCGCGCATGGCAAAAGCGTGGCGGATGCCGATATTATGGCCGCCAGCCTCGACCATACGATCTGGTTTCACGAGGATTTCCGCGCTGATGAATGGCTGCTCTATTCGCAAGACAGCCCATGGTCGGGCCATGCGCGCGGGCTGGGACGCGGATTGATTTTCACGCAAACCGGCAAGCTCGTCGCTTCGGTCGCGCAAGAGGGCCTTATCCGCCCCGTATAGCCGCCCCGAACAAGCGCTTGCTGCATGGACAGGGCATCTCCCGGCATAGGGCTGCCCTGTCCTTTATCGCAACAGGCGATCGTTTCCGTTATTCTCGCTTCCGCTGTTCTCACTGAAAGCCAAGGGCCCGCTCGATCGCCTGGGTATCTGTACCCAGGCTGCCGCCGGTCTCACGGGCAAGCTGCTGTGAGAAGGTAAGGGGCAGCGCACCAAGTTTTTGCGGGCTTTCATCCTTATGGGAAAGAGCATCCTTGTTGAGCTTGAGTTCCCCGGTCCTGGTGTTCAAAATCACTTCGTGTTCCGATTGGAAACCATCCTTGCGGGTAATCGAGACATGCAGGGCTAGTTCTGCTTGTCCTGCTGAATCGGGGTATCCTGCATAAAGATCCGGGCCCATCTGCTTGAGCCAATCAGGCGGCGGCGAGCCATCAGCCATCGTGATTTTATAATCCTGAATACCATCGCTCATTTGGGACAAGGCGGGCAGATCCACCAACCGAACGGTCAGCATGCCACGATCCATCGCTGCATCGATCTGCACATCGATCGCACGCCCTGCAATGGAGGGCACGTGCAAGATTTCTGAATCGGTGGCCTTATAC
>CAZGKS010000175.1:0-4844 GCA_964526275.1 uncultured Methylobacterium sp.
TCCTTTTGCTCACCAAAATCACGCCAACCATCCACGATAAGGAGTCCTGACCCTACATCGCCTTGACCAGATGCCCGCTCACGCGCGTTTTGGGGTCGAGCCATTTTTGTGCCGCCGCCCGCACCTGTTCGGGCGTTATCGCGCGGATCCGCCCTGGCCAGGCGCGCACATCGGCAAGGCTGCCGCCGGTGGTCAACACCCCGCCATAAATCCGCGCCAGATGCGTCTGGTTGTCTTGTGCATAGACCATATCCGCAATCAGCCGGGTTTTGGTGCGGGCAAGCTCGCCTTCCTCGATCAGCGTATCGCGCAGGGTCTGCACAATCGCGGCCATCGCGGTATCGAGCGTTTCAAGGCTTGTTCCCTCGGCCGGGACCGCATAAACGCCCAATTGCCCCATATCGAGCGCATCATTCCAGTACCAGGCGCCGCAATTGACCGCGATTTCCTGATCCAGAACCAGCGCCCGGTACAGATGCGAGGTCTGCGATCCGCCCAGCACATGCGAGAGCACTTCGAGCGCGATCGCCTCTTCGCCTTCCGCATGGGCAGAACACGGCGCCAGCCAGGCCCATTGCGTGGTGGGTTGCTCCACCTTGTCATCGGCCAGCCGCACATGCCGCGCGGCCCGCAACGGGGGCTCCTGGAGCCGCGTCCGCACTGGTTTTTCGCCCTTGGGTGCCACCACCGCGCCATAGCTCGCCTCGGCAAGCGGCCGCAATTCGGCTTCCGTAATGTCGCCCGCTACCAGCAAAATCGCGTTATCAGGGCGATAAAACCGCCGGTAAAACGCCAAAGCATCTTCCCGCGAGAGGGCTTCGATCTCGTGCCCCCAGCCGATCACCGGGATACCATAAGGGTGATGCACATAAAGCGTGGCCATCATGGCTTCATTGAGCTGGGCGGCCGGGTCACTATCGGTGCGCATCTTGCGCTCCTCGATCACTACATCGCGTTCCGAAAGGACCTCTGGCCCTTCCAGAACCAGATTAACCATCCGGTCCGCCTCCAGCCGCATCATTTCCGGCAGATGCGCCTTGGTAACCCGCTGAAAATACGCCGTGTAATCATAGGAGGTGAAGGCGTTTTCCTGCCCGCCCAGATCCGCTACCCGGTCTGAAAAGGCCCCTTTGGGGTTATCTGGCGTGCCTTTGAACATCAGATGTTCCAGAAAATGCGCAATACCGGATTTCGCCTGCGGGTCATCCGCGGCGCCATTGCGGTAATAGATCATATGGGTCACCACCGGCGCCCGGTGATCGGGGATAACCACGACCTCCATGCCATTGGCCAGCATAAACCCGCTGACACCGCCCGCTTGGGGGGTGCTCGCCCGCGAACCGCCTGTTACTGTGCTCATGCGTCTACCCCTCGCGATGCGTTGCCAAAGTTCCTGCCGACCAAAACGCAAGAATCCGTGCAAAATCTCTTTTTCAAGATCTCTTTAACGCATAATCGCCCGAACTCAAACCGCTTGCGCACGCGCCGCGTTTTTCGTGCCTGGCGCGCATAAGCATGGTTGTCAGGGCGGGCAAACGACCCAGTTTACCCGGCATAGGGTGTAAAATCGCGCACCACCTGCTCATAAACCCCGCGCTTGAACGGCACGATCAACCCCGGCAAGGCTTCCAGATTTTCCCACCGCCAATCGGAAAATTCGGGTCGGAACTGGCCTTCTCCAGGGGCAAGCACGTCGATTTCGTGCTCTTGCCCAATAAAGCGCAGCGCAAACCATTTCTGGATCTGCCCGCGATACCGCCCACGAAACACCCGCCCCGTTGCATCAAAACTGGGCAAATCATAGGAATACCAGTTCGGCGCTTCGGCCAGGCGTTCAACCGAGCGGATATTGGTTTCCTCGAACAATTCCCGTAAAGCTGCCTCGAACGGGTCTTCCCCCGGATCGATCCCCCCCTGCGGCATCTGCCATTCATAGGGCACAACCTCCGGATCGGGCACGCGTTCAGAGCGGCGCTGGCCAACAAACACCTTCCCTTGGGCATTGAACAAGGCAATCCCGACACAGGGGCGGTATTGCGAGTGAGTGACAAGCGCGTCCATAAATCCGTTCCAATTGGGGCTGTTTTATCTTGAAGCCCAAAACAGCAAGGGCAAAACGACTTGGCCACAGTTAACCCGGAAAAACCCTGATATTCCGTTACCCGAAATATCCAGATAGCCCCGGAGAGAAAAAAGCCCTGCCAGAGACAATCCTCCCTATCGAGCCATGTTCTGCGCCGCTAATACAGCAGAAACAGGCGCAAGCGCCAGCCCGCGTTTCTCGATTTCCGTTGCCCAGGCCGCAAGGCGGACAATATTGGCCGAAAGCGCGGGCACATAGATAATCGCCTGCCCGTTCTTGGTTGCCATTTGCTCCGCCTCGCTCAGCAAGCTCGACAACGCCTTTGATTGGGCGGCATCATGCTGCAAATCCCCCGCCAGAACAGGGGTGCCCAACCTTTCGGCCAGGGGCAGGGTCTTGCTGCCCCGCACCGAACCATCATCGACAAACAACAGACCACGCGCCTTAACCTGCCCCAGAAACGCGGCATAGGTTTCGCTTTGGGTCATGATCTTGCTGCCCATAAAATTGGTCAACCCGACATAACCCGGAAAACGCGACATCAGCCAGGCCAAACGGTCGGCATTTTCTTCAGGGTCAGAATCAAGCCGCAGCGTATGCGGCCCAGGGTCGCTTTGCGGATAATCCACCGGCTCCATCGGTACCTGGAGGAGCAATTCAAAGCCCTCCTTGCGCGCCTTGAGCGTGTGTTGATCCAAATCCCGGCCATAGGGCGCAAACGCCAGGGTCATATCGCGCGGCAGGCGGATCAGGGCTTCCTGCGTACTGCGTTCAGAGATCCCCATGCCCGTCACCACCACCGCGATTTTCGGGCGCTGCGTTGGCGCAAAGGCGCGCGCATAAACCTGCCGCGGCAACAGCCCGCCCGTCCCGATTTTCGGCAAAATACCGTGCTGACCCCGCTCGCCTACGCGGGCATCGGCCCCTTCAGGCCATTTTTCGCTCACCCGGATAATTTTCGCGGAAGGAAAGGCCGAAAGCAGCGGGTTGGGCCTTGCCCCGGCAGCGGGCGCATTAACGGCCGCCTTTTCAAGGTCCGCAGCCTGCCCTGGCAAGCCACCGGCCAAATTATGCGCTTTTTCAGAAGGTTTATCCGCCCGGACAATCTTGGCCGAAGACACCACAACCAACGGCGCTGGCGCAGGCGGCGCAAACCGCATCCACGCCACCCCGGCCAGCAGCATCGCGCTGGTGCCAACCAGCAAGGCTGTTTTGCCAGACAAAGCCCAAGGCTGATCCGAAGCCCGGCCTACATTTTGCCCCAAGGGCATCGTCATACTCTCGAACGCCATACGCAAAACCCTGTACTCTTTACGCAGCCCTGAACTAGGGGTCAGCCTGTAATGTAAAAAAACAAGGTTAAAGTTTCGTATGCGCCCCGTTTATACCCCCGTTTCAACTTTGGTCCCCCTGCGAATTGGTAAGCAAAGCTGCCTTTCGGCCTGTAAGAGTTTAAGCTAGAAGAGAGCAGGTTTGAGGGGCAGGATCCACCAAAGAGATCTGCCCAAGTGCCGTTGGGAGGATTCCATGAGCGAAAAAATCTATGACATTCCGGCAGGTTTTGCCGCCAAAGCCCACGCCGATGAGGCCAAATACCGCGCCAAATACGCAGCTTCTGTCCAAGACCCCGATGCTTTCTGGCGCGCGGAAGGCAAGCGGCTCGATTGGATCAAACCCTATTCAAAAGTAAAAAATGTCTCGTTTGCGCCCGGCAATGTCGCGATCAAATGGTTCGAGGACGGCACCCTCAACGTTTCCGCCAATTGCATCGACCGCCACCTCCCCAAACGCGCCAACCAGACCGCAATTTTGTGGGAAGGTGACAACCCAAATGAAAGCCGCGCGATCACCTACGCCGAACTCCACCGCGAAGTGTGCAAAATGGCCAATGTGTTCAAGGCGCATGGCGTTAAAAAAGGCGACCGCGTTACCATCTATCTGCCCATGATCCCCGAGGCCGCCTTCGCGATGCTCGCCTGCACCCGCATCGGCGCCGTGCATTCCATCGTCTTCGGGGGCTTCTCGCCCGATGCCATCGCCGGGCGTATCGAGGATTGCGAATCCAAAATCGTTATCACTGCCGATGAAGGCCTGCGCGGCGGCAAGACCGTCCCGCTCAAAAAGAATGTCGATGTCGCCGCCAACAAGGTCCATCCGGAACTCAAGACCGTTTTGGTCGTCAAGCGCACCGGCGGCTCGATCCACATGGAAGCAGGCCGCGATTTCTGGTATGAAGACGAAGCCAAAAAGGTCTCCGATCACTGCGACCCCGTCGAGATGAACGCCGAAGACCCGCTCTTCCTGCTTTATACCTCCGGCTCGACCGGCAAGCCCAAAGGCGTGCTCCACACCACCGGCGGGTACCTTGTTTATGCGTCCATGACCCACCAATACGTTTTCGATTACCAGGAAGGCGACATTTATTGGTGCACCGCCGATGTCGGCTGGGTGACCGGGCATTCCTATATCGTCTATGGTCCGCTCGCCAATGGCGCCACCACCTTGATGTTCGAGGGCGTGCCCAACTACCCGGATATGGCCCGCTTCTGGAATGTCGTCGATAAACACAAGGTCACGATTTTCTACACCGCCCCCACCGCCATCCGCTCGCTCATGGGCGCTGGCGAGGAGATGGTCAAGAAAACCTCGCGCAAATCCTTGCGCCTGCTCGGCTCGGTCGGGGAACCGATCAACCCCGAAGCATGGGAATGGTATCACAATGTCGTGGGCGAGCGCCGCTGCCCGATCGTCGATACCTGGT
>CAZGKS010000176.1:0-4827 GCA_964526275.1 uncultured Methylobacterium sp.
GGAATTGACCAAGTTTGTCCTCCGGGCGCACCGGTCGGCGTACCAGCTCGCCGCCGCAATTGGGGCAATGCCCCTTCAAATGCTCTTGCGCGCAGGACGCACAGAAGGTGCATTCAAAACTGCAGATCATGGCCTCCCGCGCTTGCGGCGGGAGGTCACGGTCACAGCATTCACAATTAGGGCGCAACGAGAGCATGGATCCTCCTTGACAGCCTTGTGCGTTTGATAGCCGCATCAAACGCACAAGATGTATTTGGCCACAAAGAGATAGACACGGTATAGGTTTGCGTGAAACCCATCAGGCTCGTGGTTTGAGCAAACCCCGGTTGATCAGGCATTCGGCAATCTGCACGGCATTGAGCGCGGCGCCCTTGCGCAGATTATCCGAGACACACCAGAAGGTTAGGCCGTTTTCAACGGTCGCATCCTCGCGGATCCGCGAGATATAGGTGGCGTCCTCCCCCGCAGCTTCCAGCGGAGTGATATACCCGCCAGGCTCATGGCGATCGATCACCAGCACGCCCGGTGCCTCGCGCCAGATCGCGCGCGCTTCCGCAACGCTGACCGGCCGCTCGCACTCAATATTCACCGCCTCCGAATGGCTGATAAACACCGGCACGCGCACGCAGGTCGCCGTGAGGCGGATTTTGGGGTCGAGAATTTTTTTGGTCTCGGCCATCATCTTCCATTCCTCCTTGGTGTATCCATCTTCCATGAACACATCGATCTGCGGAATGAGATTGAAAGCAATGCGCTTGGGGAATTTCTTCAGCTTGGGTTCGCCCGCCGAATAGATCGCCTTGGTCTGGTCGAAGAGTTCGTCCATCCCTTCCTTGCCTGCGCCGGAAACCGATTGATAGGTAGAAACCACCACGCGCTTGATGCCGAAACGGTCATGCAGCGGCTTGAGCGCCACAACCAGTTGCGCGGTCGAGCAATTGGGGTTGGCGATGATGTTCTTTTTGCTAAAGCCGCGCACGGCATCGGCATTCACCTCTGGCACCACCAGCGGCACATCGGCATCATAGCGCCAGGCGGAGGAATTATCGATCACCACGCAGCCTTGCGCGCCGATTTTGGGCGACCATTCCTTGGAGACCGCGCCCCCCGCCGACATAAGGCAAATATCGGTGTCAGAAAAATCGTAATGATCGAGCGTTTTGATCTTGAGGGTTTTATCGCCGAACGAGACTTCCTGCCCCAGCGAGCGCTGCGAGGCGAGCGCCACCACCTCGCGCACCGGAAAAGCGCGCTCTGCGAGAATATCCAGCATTTCGCGGCCCACATTGCCCGTGGCCCCTGCGATTGCAACCTTGTAACCCATTGTCGTGAACCTTTTGTTCGGGTTGCCCTCCTTCCCCCGCTGTGCGGGGGGCTCCCCTCCGCCGGGGGAGGGAAAACCCGAGGGCGAGGACATGCGTTATCGGCCAGAAACCGTTTTGGTGGTTTTGGTCGTTTTTTTGGTTTTGAAAGTGTTGGTGGCCCTTGCGAGCGCTGCCGATACCATCAAAATTCCTCGCTCCATCCAGCATGCGTTCAGCGCACACACCCTACGAATTTGAGGGCCAAACCCTTTGGCTCCCAAAGTATTTGAGTATACAAGCCCCATAAACCACGCGCATACGCATGGTTGCAAGCCGCAACCGCTTGCACCAAAACACCTGCCACGCAAAAAGTCAATGCGGCTTATGGCGCATAGCTTATGGCGCGCAGCCTGTCAGGGCATCTGTCAGCCAGGGCAGGGCGGGGTCGAGAACCTGCCAGGCGTGAGTGTCCATAGATTTGTAAGCGAGGGGGCGAATGCCCGTCTCCAGCGAATTGTCAAAAACAATTCCCGCATCGATGATAGGCGCCAGGCGATGAAAATTATCGCGGCATCTCCCCCTCCGCCGGTATATATCGGCTTCCGGAATGCCATGCCCACCCGCTTTAAGGCGTTGCGCAACCCGCAATTTTGAAAGTGCCACGGTTTCAACCATAACATAATAAAGGTGCAGTTTAAATCCGAGCGCTTGGGCTTGGCGGATCTGGTTGTAAATACTCTGTCCAGATAGTGTCGTCTCAATCGCAAAAGAGTTCCCGCCGGTCATATACGTTTGAAAATTCGTGCGAATCTCGTGCTGAACCTCCCTAAGCGCACGGGTATATTCAAGCGGGGTTGGCCTATAATCGGCAGGCGCATTCGGCAATCTTTGTTCCAGAATAGCGCGCACCATGGCATCGGGGTTCATTACCGGGCAAGTCAAGCCCAGCGTTGGCGTTATGCTGGATTTCCCTGCGCCATTGGGGCCCGCAAGGACATAAAGAGTGGGGGGGGAGATTTTGGGCATCCTGAACACCTACCCCAAAGGCGGTATGGATAAAACAACGGCGTGGATCTATCCAGCGCGTGTGAGCTTGAAATTTGGAATTAAGTGACCAGTAAGCGCAAGCGAATCATGCGTTTAAGGCGGCGGCAAAAACCAAGGAGAGCGCTTGCAGAGTTATCTTTTGCAGAGTTATTTTTTGCAGAGCTATCTTTTGGAGGGTGCCAAGATCACCGAAGGTGCGATCTGTTTTTCCGCCGCAGGGAAAGCCGGAATACCGCTAAGTGTCGGTGGGCCCTCGCACACACAAGCCGCAGCGTTAGCATCCGCAGGAGTGGCCGTGCCATCCGGGTTGCGTTGCATCAATTGACCATTTTCCATGAAAGCATAGGAAATATTCTGCGCTAGAGCGGCTTCCTGGAGCGTTGAAATAGCGCTATTTATCGCCTCAATCTTGTTAAATTGAGGCAAAGCAGATAAGGACGAGCCCATAGAAGCCTCTCTTTGCGCATGCTGTCCGATTTCCTCCCGCATCCAAACAGCGGGAGACCAGTCGAAACGCACACCTTCTTGATATTTTTTTCAGAAATACGCAGATTTGCGCATTGGGTCAAGCACACTATCCGCATCAAGCGTTAAAAAACGCCTCTTTTAAGGCGGAAAACCCCCGTTTTGCGCGGTTTTTTACATCTTCTTCTGTAGCGCTGCAATAATCGCATCGCCCATGCCGGAGGTGGAGACCGTCTTGGCGCCCTTGGCGGCAATATCCTTCGTGCGGATGCCGCTGGCGAGCACATCGGCGATCGCGCCTTCCACCAGATCGGCGGCTTGCCCCAGCCCGAACGAATAGCGCAGCGCCATGGCAAACGAGCCGATCATGGCAATGGGGTTGGCAAGGCCTTGGCCGGCAATATCGGGGGCGGAGCCATGCACGGGTTCGTAAAGCGCCTTGCGCTTGCCGGTTTTTGCATCGGGCGCGCCGAGCGAGGCGGAGGGCAGCATGCCCAGCGAGCCGGTGAGCATGGCGGCGACATCGGAGAGCATATCCCCGAACAGGTTATCACACACAATCACGTCATATTGCTTGGGCCAGCGCACAAGCTGCATGCCGCACGCATCGGCGAGGTGATGATCGAGCGCGATATCGGGGTATTCCTCCCGCCCGACCCGGCTGACCACCTCTTTCCACAGCACGCCCGAGCGCATGACATTGTGCTTTTCGGTGGAGGTGACCTTTTTGCCGCGCACCCGCGCCAGCTCGAACGCCACCCGCGCGATCCGCTCGATCTCATGGGTGGTGTAAACCTGCGTATCGACCGCGCGTTTTTCGCCGTTTTCCAGCGTGACAACCTCTTTGGGCTCGCCAAAATAAACCCCGCCGGTCAGCTCGCGCACGATCATGATGTCGAGCCCCTCCACAATCTCCCGCTTGAGCGAGGAGGCATCGGCCAGCGCCGGGTAGCACACCGCCGGGCGCAGATTGGCGAACAGGCGCAAATCCTTACGCAAACGCAGCAGGCCCGCTTCTGGGCGGTGTTCATAGGCGACATCGGCCCATTTGGGCCCGCCAACCGCGCCGAACAGCACGGCATCGGCCGCCAGCGCGCGGCCCATCGCCGCATCGGTGATGGCAACGCCATGCGCGTCATAGGCCGCTCCGCCCACAAGGTCGGTTTGCGTTTCAAAGCTTGCCACCCCGCCCGCCTGCAGGGCTTTTGCCACGCGCTCGACCTGCGCCATGACCTCCGGCCCGATCCCGTCTCCTGGCAGCAGCAGAATGTTGAACGATGCCATGGCGGGTTCCTTCCTTCAAATGGGTATGATGCGTATCCTCAAACGGTGCCGCTTGATAAAGCCGCGCGCCCGACTTGGCAATGGTCAATAGGCAATTTGGGCGAATAGGGCATTTGGGCCAAGAGGGCCAAGAGGATCAAGCGGGCCAAGAGAGAACTGGGGTCAAGAGGATCAAGAGAGGCGCAAGCGGTCCTGCGAAAACACCGCACGGGCAAAAAAGATCCCCATTGCAGCGGGTCGCCATCCGTGATAGCCGGTTCGCACAATCGGGGTATGGCGCAGTCTGGTAGCGCGGTAGTTTTGGGTACTACAGGCCGCAGGTTCGAATCCTGCTACCCCGACCAGACAAGCTAGGCGTGCCAGCTCGCCACAGATCCAACTCACCAAAGATCCAGCGCGCCGGTTAGCCAAGGCCCGAGATAGAAACAAAGCCCAAGATAGAAAATTGCGGCATTGCGCTCACGCATCGCCTTCGATCTGGCGGCGTTTTTTGGCCAGTTCAGTGCCAAAAAAGTCGAGGAAGGCGCGCACGCGGGCCGCTTTTTTAAGGTCGGGATGCGTCAAAATCCACAGCCCCATTTCCATGCGCGGGGTAATGGTGTTTATCCGCACCAGATCAGGCTGCGCCTCGCCCACAAAGCGCGGGATCATGCCAATTCCCAGCCCGGCCGCAACCGCATCGGCCATTACGCTGACCGAATTGGCGCGCACATGCACGCAATCGGGA
>CAZGKS010000177.1:0-4787 GCA_964526275.1 uncultured Methylobacterium sp.
TTTTCTGCCGCATGCTTTTTTGCGATAAACCGGTATCCACTTTATCGCAGCATGCGGTACGCAAAAACCGCCGCTGCACGCGGCAACGGCGGTTTCCAGCTTTGGGATTACGCGGCGAATTTCAGCAATTTGATCGCCTCGAAATCTTGTACCCCGCCGCCCACGCGCTTGGTTGTATAGAACAACACGTAAGGTTTGGCAGAGAACGGATCGCGCAGCGCCCGGATGCCGATACGATCCACCACCAGATACCCCCGGCGGAAATCGCCAAAGGCGATCGAGAGCGAATTGGCGGCCATATTGGGCATATCTTCCGCCTCCACGACCGGGAAATTCAGCAAGGTGGCCCTGCCGCCTGCCAGCACCGGGGGTGCCCACAGGTAATTGCCGGTCGTATCCTTGAATTTGCGAATAGCGCTCTGGGTCTTGCGGTTCATCACAAAGGTTGCATTCTGCCGATAGGCGGAGCGCAGCGCGTGCGAGAAATCGATAATCGCATCGCCCGGATTCGAGGCCGGGAAGGCGCCTGCCGCCCCGCTATTGACCGTCCCCAGCGTACCCCAGCTCCAGCTCGCATCTGCGCTGGTGGGGTAGGTCAGCAGGCCTTTCGGGCTGTTGACCCCATCCCCGCTGATGAAAGCGGTCGATTCCGCCTCAGAAAACGCATAGACGATCTCTTCGGCAATCCAGCTTTCAACATCCACGGCGGCATCGTCCAGCATGGCTTGCGTTGCGGCAGGCTGGGCAAAAACTTCCATGGTTGCAAAGTTGATCTCGGCGTATTGGTTGGCGCTCACGCTGTTGTTCGGGGTTGTGGTCCCGGCCCAACCGGCATTGGCGCCGTTGGGATAGACAGCCTTTTTGAGCGCGCTATTGGCCAGCGGGCGCACGCTGGCAATCGAGCGGATCGGGGAATAGGCGGCCATGCGGGCGAGCACTTCTTCCTCTGCGGCCAAGGGCAACAAATACCCCGCATCGGGGGCGATCGCGCCATTGAGCGCTTTGGCTTCCAGCGAACGGATACCCTCGCTCTGGCCACTGCGCAGATAGGTTGTAAAAGCGGCCTTGTGCTCGGTGTTTTCAAACTGCGCCGCTTCCGCCTTGGTCGAAAGGGCCGGACGCTGCGTGCGCACCAGCATCTGATCGAGCGCGCGGTTGATCCGCTCCACCTTTTCCTCGCTCAAGGTATCGGCGCTGCCCTTGCGCTCGATTTCATTCAGGCGGGTATCGTTCGCTTCCTTGAAAGCCTCAAAGGTTTCAAGCATTTTGGTTTCGGGCGCATTTTGCGCCGTAGCAAGCATTTCCATGGAAGATTCCTTTTGTTGAACAACAATGCGCGCAAGGCGCGGGCGATCAACCGGGGCAGCAACCCTGCACCGGCAGAAACTGAAAAAAGGGAGAAGCGCTGCGCGCACAGCGTGCAAAAGCGTTGTGTGCGCAAAAGTGTTGTATGCGCGTGCGGGGTTAGCGCCGTAGCGCGCCCTGCCTTGGGCCCAACGGTGTTTTATGCACCCGCGCTTGCGGATGCATAGGGAAGGTAACCAGCGAGATTTCCCACAAATCAAGCCGCTCCAGCCGCCGTAACCCGGTTTGCGGGTCGCGCCGTTGCGCCTTGGTGCGATAGCCGATCGAAAGCCCGTCGAGGGCGCCTTGCTGCATCAGATGCGCAAGTTCGCGGGCTTTCGGCGTTTCGAGGTTCAGGCGTCCGCGTACATGCAGCCCGTGGCGATCCTCGGCGATATGCTCCCAAACCCCCACCGGAACCGCTGGATCATGCTGCCAGAGCAGGCGCACGCCGCCAACACCCCGTTCGGCTAATGTTTCCGTGAAAGCGCCGGGCATCACCACATCGCGCGCAAGATCCATAATGCCGAACACGCTCGCATAGCCTTCAAACTGCCCTTCCGCAGTTTCGAGCGTAAAAGCCGCTTCGGCTTGTTTATGCTGCAACCCTCGAAAGGGAGAGCGCTGCGGGGGCGCTTCCTTTGGGCCCAAAAGCGCGCTCTGGCCGCTTTGATACACGGCGTTATGGTTGAACCCTGCCGGGATAGGGCTTTCCGGAGCGTTTTCCAGCAAAGTGGAAACCGGTTTACGAGAAGAAAACGTCTTAAAACAAAAAGATAGAGCGGGGTTTTGATCTGCTTGGAGCAAAACGCGCTCTACATCAGCTTTATGCAACACAGCCATGGGTCCCTCTTTTGGATTGTCCTGAAAAATCGCAGTAACGCTTTGATAAAAAGCCTTATGTTGCTTCTTCGTCCGCTACCCTCCCGAAGGTGCAGACGGCAGGGCCGATTCCTGGTTCGGGGTATCGGGCAAAGCGCTGCCTCGGCGCGCTCTGCGGCCTTTGCGCGCCCTTGCGGCTTCCACCTTGGCGATCACCGCAAAAAACTGCGCAAAAACCGTGTTGGGGTGCTCCCGCGCTGCGCTTTTACTCTCCGGCGCGGGGGCAAAAAAACGGGTCCAGAACATCGATCCCTCCTCAAAAATGGCTGTGGCGGTGGTTGAACTGGGCCAGTTCGCGCACAAAATCATCAAAGCGTTTATGCGCCGCCGAAACCTCCCGAAAGGCGTGGTAGAGCAAGCCAGAGGCGCCCCCAGCCCATAAAAAAAGCGCCAAATGCGCCAGGTCTCCGCGTGCGATAATGGTTTCGGTCACCGCATTCATGGCGTTCCTCCGCCATGCGCCGGGGTTTTCGGGTCTCGCCGCCCGTAACCCAAAGCTTCGCGCTTTTCGTCTTCGCTTAAAAAATCGGCTGCGCTCACCCGCCGCCACAAGGCTTCGCGCTCATCGGCCAATGCTTCGATCCGGTCGAGATCGGGCTCAAAGCGAAGCGTTTCCGCAAACCAGGGCTGCAACCAATGCGCCATCGCCCCCATGGTGCGTTGAACCAGCGGCAAAATGGTCGAGCGCCAGAACATGCGGTTGGCTTCGGCGTAATTGGCATAGGTGTTATCCCCCGGCAGTCCCAGCAGCATGGGGGGCACGCCAAAGGCCAGCGCAATTTCGCGGGCGGCGCCGGAGCGGGCTTCCATAAAATCCATATCCTTGGGCGAGAGCGAGAGCGGTTTCCAATCGAGCCCGCCTTCCAGCAGCAGCGGCCTGCCGGCGTTTTGTGTGCCTTGGAACGCGGTTTCCAACTCTTCTTTGAGCCGCGAGAACTGGTCCTCGCTCATATGCTCCGTGCTGGCATAAACCAGCGCGCCGGAGGGCCGGGCAGAATTATCCAGTAGGGCCTTGTTCCAGCGGCTTGCGGCTTCATGCGTTTCCAGCGCGCCTTGCGCCGCATTGAGCGGGGCGTGGCCGTAATGATCATCCAGCGGATCAAAGAGCCGCAAATGCAGCACGGCGGCATCGCGCCCCTCCCCCATGGCGAGCCGGGTTGTGTGGCCACCGACCGAATAATCATACGCAACCGGCCAGCCATCGGGCCCCGGCACCAGCCGCATGCGGTCTGGCCGCAGGGCATGGAGCGCCAGCGGCGCGCTATCGGAGGCGATCCGCTCGCAATAAGCGTTACCAGAAAGCAGGAGATGGCCGTACAGCGCCTCGAAAAATTCCGCGCCGCTCTGATGCGGGTTAGGGCGCGCCAACAGCGTTTCCACCGCATGCCCGCGCTTTTCGGCGCCATCGACCAGCACGGTCCAGGCCACATGGGCCGCGCCTTCCGCGATCAACCGCACGCAGCGATACGCAATCGCGTTGCGATGAAAGCCCGCGCGCACCAGGCTGTTGCCGCTATGCTGGCCTAAAAAGCCGGTACCGGGTTGGTGAAACGCCACCAAAGGCGCGCGCAGCATGGTTTTGGTTGCGCGCATATGATCGTGTTCGCGGTTCAGCAACCGCGTCATCCAATTGGCCATCGCCATCTCCTGTGTTGATAGATTCCGGCTCAAGATCGGCCGGCGCAAAAGCGTATTCGTCCGCGCCTTTGGCGGCGGTATTTTCAAAAAATATTCAATTTTTTACTGCGAATATTATTAAAATGTATTTTTTACTTGAAGGCGCATCGATTTTTTTAATCATTCTAAATTCTAGAGCGTTTCCGGCGAAGATTGAATCGCCTGAAACGCTCTATCTTTTTGTTTTAACGCAATTTCGGACGCGAAACCGGTTCCAACGATCGCTGGAATTGCTCTAGAAAACTGATGGATCAACCACACCCCCACTTCATCTTGCCCAAGATAAATACCGGTATGGCTGACACGCGTAGCGCTGCCGAGACTATCCATCGGCCCATATTGTGGCCTTCCACCCCAATCAAAATTGAAGGTGGCGATCGGCGTTCCGGGTAGGATATCGCTGTTCCATGTTCATTTGCGATGCACCTATCCTCACCGTTTTTTGCGTATATTGCTGTCGCTATCCAGATAATCCGGGTAGCTGAAGGCAAGCTCACCGATTCCATAAGGTTCGGGGTCGTAGGCGCCTTTGCTGATCCATTCTCCAATAATACTATCGGCCATCTGCTGGGGCGTGCCTGTATATTTTTCTGCCTTTTTCCAGTAACTCCCATGATCAATTGCATCATCCATGACAACACCACCTTTTTCTAGTAATGTCTTGATGTATAAATGCATGAATTGTGTGAATTCTAGACCTTTCAACCCAAATCCGAATTTTCCACGAGAATGAATATTCCAAAACCCAACCAAGTCACCATCCATTTCGGTTGGAGCCCATTCCATCATTTCATGAATGGTTGTTCCATCGGGTTTGTCGCCGCTGCGTTGTTCCATGTTCATTTGCGATGCACCTATCCTCACCGTTTTTTGCGTATATTGCT
>CAZGKS010000178.1:0-4785 GCA_964526275.1 uncultured Methylobacterium sp.
TCTTTCCAATACCGACAAATTGGGAGAGTTTCGCCGCGAGGCCCAAAGGTTGGGTATTGCCGTGCTCCCGCCCGATATCAACCGCTCCGAGGTTAAATTCGCGGTGCGCGATGGCGCTATTCTTTATGCGCTGGCAGCGCTCAAGGGGGTGGGCGAAGAGGCCGCCAAAGCCGTGGTCGCCGCGCGCAATGCGGGGGGGGCTTTTCGCTCGATCGGGGATTTCGCCCGCCGGATCGATGCGCGGCTGGTTAACCGCCGGACGCTTGAACAATTGGCAGGCGCCGGGGCGTTCGATGCCCTGGAGCCGGAGCGCTCGCGCGTGCTGGCCGGGCTGGAGGCTATTCTTGCCGAAGCCCATGCCCGCGAGGCCGAAGCCCAGACCGGACAAACCGGGTTATTTGGCGGGGAAAGCGACGTGGCGCCCTTCACCCTGCCTGCGGCCAAACCGCTCACCTTGTCGGAAAGGTTGCGGCGCGAGCTGGCAGCAACCGGGTTTTTCTTGAGCGGGCATCCGCTCGATCCCTTCAGCACCTTGATCACAAGGGCGCGCATCAACCCCTATACCGATTTTGCGCGCCGCGCGCGGGAGGGGGCCGCCCATGACCGGCTGGCTGTCACCTTGCTCGATATAGAGGTGCGGCGCACCAAAAGCGGCAAGAAAATCGGGTTGCTCACGTTGTCAGACCGCACCGGGCAGTTTGAGGCGATGGTGTTTTCTGAAATGCTGGCCCTCAAACGCGAAATACTGGAAGTGGGCGCAGCGCTGCTGGTAACGGTTTCTGCGACTGCGGAAGGCGAAGATCTGCGCATCCGGGCGCTGGATATCACCCCGCTGGAGCAGGCGCTGGCCTCCAGCCGCAAGGGTATTCTCATCCAGATCCGCGAGCAGGATGTATTGCATCAGCGGGCGCAGGCGGGCACCAACCCGTTATTGCCCCTTGCCCGCGAATTGGATGCCGGGCGGGATGGCGAGGTAACCTTGCTGGTTGCCATGCTCGATGGCCGCGCGGTGGAGGTGAACCTGCCCGGCAGATATGCGTTGAGTATGCAGACCATCGAAGCCTGTATCCAAGTGCCGATTGTGCGCGATCTGGTGCGGGTTTAAGGTCCTAGAGCGTTTCCAGCGATGGTTGAATCGCCGAAAACTCTCTATCTCTCTGTTTTAACGCAATTCCGGACGCGAAACCGGTTCCAACGATCGCTGGAATTGCTCTAGGCCTTTAGTGAACCTTGCTTTGCGGTGTCATATCAAAGGTCCTTGGTATCAGCGTATAAACGCTTAAAATGTATGCACGCTTCCACGTTATGGCCATGGCCTAACCGGGCTTATCGCCCGAACAGGCTTTCCAGCGCGCCAAGATCAAGCTTGATCGAGGTCGGGCGGCCATGGTTACACTGGCCGGAACCCGGCGTTGCCTCCATTTCCCGCAGCAAGGCGTCCATTTCCTCCAGCTTCATGCGCCGCCCGGCGCGAATGGAAGAATGGCAGGCCATGGTTTTGAGAATGAGGTCCGTGCGCGCTTGCAGCGATTCAACCCCCGTCATCGCTTCGATATGGTCGGCAAGGTCGCGCAGAAACGCCCCGGCATCCAGATGCGCCAGCGCGGCAGGCACCTCGCGCACCGCCAGCGCGCCAGGGCCGAAAGGTTCCACGACCAGCCCGCTTTGTTCCAGCGCGTCCAGCCGCTCCAAAACCGCGCCGATAACGGAAGCGGGCAGATCGACCACCACCGGAATGAGCAAGACCTGGCGGGCAATGCCCCCCTGCGCCCGGCTGAGCCGGAGTTTCTCATAGACCAGCCGCTCATGGGCTGCGTGCTGATCGACAATCACCAGCCCATCTGTGGTTTGGGCCAGAATATACGTGCCATGCAGTTGCGCGCGGGCATAGCCCAAAGGCGGACACGGCCCGCCTTCTGCTCGCTCTGTTTCCCCTTGCGCCGATTCTTCCGCCAAATACGCGCCCGTTTGCGCCTCAAAACCCGCCCCCTGCACAGAGGCATATCGGCCTGCGCCGTCATCGGCAAATCCGCTCGCGCCTTTGCTTTGGGTCGGGAAAACAAACGAGAGCGGTTTCTGGCCAAAACCTGCACGGGAATTAGGTTGGGCATAAACGGAAGCGCGCCCGGCCCCGGCAGAACCCCCGCTTGGCGCGCCCTCGCCATAAAAAGCCCGATCCAAAGCGCCCGCGCCAAAACCCGCCTCTGCCGATAACGCTGCTTGGCTGGCCGCCAGCCGCGCCAGCAATCCATCCCCCCCGCGTGAAGACGCCCGATACCCCGCCCCCGCCAGCGCATCGCGCAAGCTGGAGACCAGCAAACCACGCACGATCTCCCCATCCCGGAAACGCACTTCCAGCTTGGCCGGGTGGACATTGACATCCACCGCCGCAGGGTCAAGATCGAGATAGAGCGCGACCATGGGGTGCCGCCCCGCTGTGATCGTATCGGCATAGGCCGCTTTGAGCGCGCCGATCAGCACCTTGTCGCGCACCGGGCGACCATTGACGAAGAAATATTGGTCTACCGCGCTCGCCCGGTGATAGGTCGGCAGCGACACCAACCCGGAAAGCCGCACATCGCCGCGCTCTGCGGCTATCGGCACGGCATTGGCCTCAAAATCGCGCCCGAGCACCTCCGCGATCCGGCGCGCACGCGCGGCGGTATCGCTGCCATACGCGTCCAGAGTCAGCGGGGCGATCAGATCGCCAGATAGGGCGAAAGCAACATCCGGCCGCGCCAGCGCCAGCCGCCGCACCACCAAGGCTGCCGCTTGCGCTTCCGCCCGGTCGCCCTTGAGAAATTTGAGCCTTGCAGGCGTTGCATAAAACAGATCCTCGACCTCGATACGCGTGCCTTGCCCCAACGCCGCCGGGCGGATGGGGGCAACCCGCCCGCCCTCAACGGCAAGGCTATAGGCGCTCTCCCCGCCGCGCGCGCGCGAGGTGATTTTAAGCCGCGAGACCGCGCCGATCGACGGCAAGGCCTCGCCGCGAAACCCCAGGGTTGCAATGCGTTCAAGGTCGCCCTCCGGCAATTTGGAGGTCGCATGGCGCTCCACCGCCAACGCCAGATCATCCGGGCCCATGCCCATCCCGTCATCGACCACCAAAATCCGCCGCCGCCCGCCTTGCTCGATCCGTATCTCGATCCGTTTGGCCTGCGCATCGATCGCGTTTTCGATCAATTCTTTCAAGGCCGCTGCGGGGCGTTCGATCACTTCGCCAGCGGCGATCTGATCCACGAGAATCGGGTTGAGACGTTGAATGCGCATGGGCAAGATATGTGCGCGGAGAGCGCCGCTGTCCAGAGCGTTTTTGCTTTTGATGGCATCCTCCAAAGCAAAAGACGCGTTCTTCCACAAAGAGATAAGAGCCTGGTGGGCAACAGGTCACTTTGCGCACAGGCCGATGCGCTGTCCCCGCGCGCCTTATACCAAGGACCTTTGCTATTACCCGGCAAAGCCAAGCTGAGCCCGAAGCTGAGCCGCAGACAGGCCAAGGGCGGTAAACCCGGAAGTCCCTTTGGATTTTGCCAGTTTTTCGCCCGTATCCTCGCGCAACAGCGCATGATGATGATAAAGCGGGCGCGGCAAGCCCAGCAGCGCCTGCAACAAGGCATGCAGATGCGTCGCCTGTTCAAGATCCGCCCCCCGCACGACATGCGTTACGCCTTGAAACGCATCATCGACCACAACAGCCAGTGCATAGCTGGTCGGATATTCCTTGCGCACCAGCACGACATCCCCCCAGATTTCCGGGGTTGCAAGAATTGGCGCTGGTGCTGCAGGAAAGATGCAAGGGGCATCCGGCCTGTTTTGTGGATCTTGAGCCGCAGCAAAGGCATCCCTTTGCGCGCGCTCAAGGAACGGCGCTGGCGGCACGCAAAAGGTATGTATCCATAAAGGCACGCGCATCCTGGCCAAAGCGGCGCGCATATTGAGCCGCAAGGCGTAAGGCTCCCCCGCTGCCATCCGCGCGCGCGCAACCTGCGGGTCAAGCTGGCGGCATGTGCCCGGATAAAGCGCCGTGCCATCGGGATCCCGCAGGGTTTCGGGCGTGGTATCCTGCGTATCACGGGCCAATTGCGCGCGGGTGCAAAAGCACGGATAGAGCACGCCTTGCGCCTCAAGCCGCGCGCTGGCGGTGCGATAGGCGGCAAACCGCGTGCTTTGCTGCAAAACCGGGTGCTCATACACAAGCCCCAACCAATCCAGATCCGCGCACGCCGCCGCAATCCAATGCGGGCGACACCGCACGGTATCAATATCCTCGATACGGACCAGAAACCGCCCCCCGCTCACCCTGGCAAGATGCGCATTGAGCAAAGCCGAATAGGCATGGCCCAGATGCAGCGGCCCATTCGGGCTGGGAGCAAAACGGAAAACGGGTTGCATAAAACCACGTTTAGAGCATGCTGCATTGAAGTGGAAGCGGCTTTGGCGCAAATAATCATGCAAAAAGAAGAGGATAAACGCTTTTTGTGCGCACTTTGCAAACCGTCGCGGCAAGCATGGAAGGCTTTACCGCCACAAAACCAGCCCATTTGTACAAAATCGGGTTTCCTGTCATGATATTTTTGTAGTGTATAGCATTCCCGCAAGGCTTGGCGGCTTTATCCCAGCACAGGCCTCCAACCCAAGGCAGACCCCATGGCGATTATCTCCTCTGATGCCGATGTCGAACGCGGCACGTTGTGGCTGGCGCAACACGATCCCGTGATGCGCAAAATCCACGCAACCTGCGGTGTTCCCCCCATGCGCTGGCGCGAACATGGCTTTGCCGGG
>CAZGKS010000179.1:0-4753 GCA_964526275.1 uncultured Methylobacterium sp.
TTTGTTTTAACGCAATTCCGGACGCGAAACCGGTTCCAGCGATCGCTGGAATTGCGCTAGCTTCCGCGCGGTTTGGCGCGGGCGGTGGGCAATGCGGTGGCAGGGTTTTCCGGCCAAACATGTTTGGGGTAGCGCCCGCGCATATCGGCGCGCACATCCGCCCAGGATCCCGCCCAGAAGGCGGGAAGATCCCGCGTGATCTGCACCGGACGGTGGGCGGGCGAGAGCAATTCAAGCGTGAGCGGCAAGCGCCCTTCTGCCACTGAAGGATGCGTGGTCAGCCCGAAAAGTTCCTGCACCCGGATCGCCAGGGAGGGAGCGCCTTCGCCGGAATAGCGAATGGGGTGCGCATTGCCGGTCGGGGCAGTAAAATGCGTCGGTGCTTCTTGTTCCAGCCGCGCCCGCGCAAAATAGGGCAACAACCCCGCAAGCGCTTCCCCAAGCACGCTGGCATTAAGATCGGCAAGGCTTGTAGCATGGTGGAGGTAAGGCGTGAGCCATTCCTCCGCTTTATCTGCCAGAGCCTCCTGAGTGAGATCTGGCCAATCGGTTGGTGCAAGCTGGCGTAAAAACACCACCCGATCGCGCAAATGCTGCTGGTCTTTGCTCCAGGGCAGGCGGTCGATGCCTGCCTTGGCCGCCGCAAGGGCCAGCGCGCGCGCACTCTTCTCGCCCGGCTCGACGGCAAGAGGAACAGAATCGAGCGTCAACGCCCCCAAAGACGTGACCTGCCGCCGATATAACCGGCCGGAAACAGGGTCAAAACGCGTCTCGTCCCGGCGCTGGAGGCGATCTGCCAAGGCGGTCTCGATCTGCACGCGCGAAATGGCCAAAGCCAGCGTGATCCGCGCCCGCGCGGCTTTGCCGGTAAGGTCCAACGCGACGATATAGGGCGCATAAGCCAGCGGCGCCGCTTCCTCGATATGCGCCTGACGCCCATTGGCCAGCGCAAAGACACCCTTGCCGCGATTTTTACCCACGCGGTCGGGAAACGCCTCCGCCACCAGAACCGGGAGGGGGGTATCATCGCTCAACGCGTGATGCGCCAAGACGGTATGCGCCAAGACATTATGCGCCTGGTTCTGGCGCGGCAGCTGGTTGGGTATTTCCGGTTGGCCCACCCCCGGCTGGGAATGGGCCTGCGCGCGGCGCGCCCATTGCTGGGCCATGTTGCGGATGGCTTTGGCCCGCGCGCCGGTATTGCGCGCCAATTGTGCCCATCGATCAACCAGATCCACGCCGGAACCGCCCGCTGCGCCCTCGGAGATCAAGGCGGCCGCCAAGGCGCCCTCTTCGGCGCAGCCAAGGCTGGCTCCCTTGAGCACCAGGGCTGCCAGACGGGGATGCACGGGCAGGGTGCGCAATAATGTGCCCTGCGTGGTAATCCGTCCCTGATCATCAAGCGCACCAAGCGCTGCAAGCAGCTTCTCTGCCTCCAAAAGCGCCCCGGCGGGTGGAGGATCGAGTAATTTGAGCGCGTTTGGCAACGTGCCCCAACGCGCGCAATCGAGCCGGAAACTGGCAAGATCGCTCTCCAGAATTTCCGGCGCGGCGAAAGCGGGCAAGGCGCTTGTCTGGGCTTCCTCCCACAGGCGGTAACACACCCCTGGTTGCGTGCGGCCGGCCCGCCCCCGGCGTTGATCGACCGAGGCTTTGCTGGCACGCACGGTTTCAAGCCGCGTGATTCCCAGATCGGGCTCAAAGCGGGCAAGACGAGAGAGGCCGCTATCGATCACCACGCGCACCCCTTCAAGCGTGAGTGAGGTTTCGGCAATCGCGGTTGCCAGCACAATCTTGCGGGTTTCAGGGGCGGCCGGGCGGATGGCCTCCGCCTGCGCGGCGGGGTCGAGCGCGCCATAAAGCGGCCTGATCCGCACATTAGGCGGGAGATTGGCCGCTGCGAGCCGGTCCGCGACCCGGATAATCTCGCCCTGCCCCGGCAAAAAGGCGAGAATGGACCCCGCCTCCTGCGCCAAAGCCGAACGGATGGCGCTGACCATCTCGTCTTCCAGTTGGGCATTGGCCTTGCGCGGGCGATAGCGGGTTTCCACCGGAAACGCCCGCCCCTCGCTGGTAATTACCGGCGCATCGCCCAGCAGGGCGGATACGCGGGCGCCATCCAAGGTTGCTGACATCACCAGCACGCGAAGGTCTGGCCGCAGGGCGGCTTGTGCTTCAAGGGCCAAAGCCAGCCCGAAATCGGCATCCAACGCGCGTTCATGGAACTCATCGAACAGGACCGCGGCGATGCCGGTCAGTTCAGGGTCGTCGATGATCAGGCGGGCGAACACGCCTTCGGTCACCACCTCTATGCGCGTATGCGTGCTGGTTTTGACATCAAAGCGCGCGCGCAGCCCAACGCGCTCGCCAAGCTTTTCGCCCAGCAGATCGGCCATACGCTCGGCCGCACCGCGCGCGGCAACACGGCGCGGCTCCAGCACTACGATCTTGCCCTCACCGCGCCAGGGTGCTTCGAGCAAGGCCAAGGGCACCAAGGTTGTTTTGCCCGCACCCGGCGGAGCCACCAGTACTGCAGATCCTGCCGTTTGCAGCGCTGCCAATAGCTGCGGCAGAACCGCGGCAACCGGCAGATCGGGTGCGATCACCCGCCAACCCCATAGGCGGCGAGCACGGCCATATTGACAATATCGCTGTCCTTGGCGCCGATCGGGACGATCTGCACCGAGGAATCGAAGCCCACCAACATGGGGCCGATAACGGTGGAGCCGCCTAATTCCTGCAGCATTTTGGTGGCAATCGCTGCCGAATGGAAAGCGGGCATGACCAGCACATTGGCCGGGCCTGAAAGCCGACAGAACGGATAAGCGGCCATGATTTCCGGGTTGAGCGCGACATCTGCGCCCATCTCGCCGTCATATTCGAAATCCAGATGCTTGCTGTCCAGAAGGCGCACCGCCTCGCGGATGCGGGCGGCGCGTTCGGAATCCGGGTTGCCGAAGGTCGAAAACGCCAGCAAGGCCACACGCGGCGTATACCCCAGCCGCTTGGCCGCGCCCGCTGCCTCCACGGCAATCGCGGCCAGATCTTCGGCACTGGGCATTTCGTGGATCGCGGTATCGGCCACCAGCACCGTGCGCCCGCGCGCCAGCACCAAGCTGACCCCCATAGCGTGATGGCCCGGCTTGACATCAATCGCCCGGCGGATTTCATCGAGCGCTGCGGCATAATTGCGGGTAACGCCGGTCACCATGGCATCGGCATCGCCCATCGCCACCATGGAGGCGGCAAAGGCGTTGCGGTCGTTGTTGATCAGGCGTTGACAATCGCGGAACAGGAAGCCCTTGCGTTGCAAGCGGTCGTATAAAAACTGGGCATAGGCGGCATTGCGGGTGGAAAGCCGCGAATTATGGATCTCTATCCCGTCCTTGAGGTCGATGCCTGCGCCTTCCGCCGCCTCGCGGATCAGATTTTCGCGCCCGACCAGAATGGCTTCGCCCAAGCCCTGCGCCATAAAACTCATGGCGGCGCGGATAACCGCTTCCTGCTCGCCTTCCGCGAAGACAACCCGGCGGGGACGGCGGCGGACCTGCTCGAAAATGCGCGAGAGCACGCCCGCCACGGGATCCCGCCGGTGCGAGAGCGCGCGTTCGTAATCGGCCAGAGACGCCAGCGGCTTGCGCGCAACGCCCGTCGCCATGGCGGCTTCCGCCACGGCACTGGCCACACGGATCATCAACCGGGGATCGAAGGGCACAGGAATGATATATTCGCGCCCGAAACGCGGCCGCGACCCCGCATAAGCCGAGGCCACTTCATCGGGCACATCCTCGCGGGCCAGCGACGCCAAAGCCTTCACGGCGGCAATTTTCATTTCCATATTGATCGTGGTTGCCTGCACATCGAGCGCGCCGCGAAACAGATACGGGAAGCCAAGCACATTGTTGACCTGATTGGGATAATCCGAGCGCCCGGTCGCCATGATCGCATCCTCGCGCACGGCGGCAACCTCTTCGGGCAGGATTTCCGGGTCCGGGTTCGCCATCGCAAAAATGATCGGGTGGGGCGCCATGCTGGCTACCATGTCGGCGGTCAAGGCACCCTTTTGGGACAGGCCGAAAAACGCATCCGCGCCTTCCAGCGCCTGCGCCAGGCTGCGGGCTTTGCTTTCAACCGCATGCGCGCTTTTCCATTGGTTCATGCCCTCGGTGCGGCCCTTATAGATCACGCCCTTGGTATCGCACAGCGTGACATTATGCGGCGCAAACCCCATCGCCTTGATGAGTTCCACGCAGGCAATGCCCGCCGCCCCCGCGCCATTGACCACCAGCTTTGCATTGGTGAGCGAGCGCCCGGTAAGTTCGAGGGCATTGATAAGCCCTGCCGCCGCAATGATCGCCGTGCCGTGCTGATCATCATGGAAGACCGGAATATCCATAAGTTCTTTCAAGCGCTGCTCGATAATAAAGCATTCGGGCGCTTTGATGTCCTCCAGGTTGATGCCGCCAAAGGACGGTCCCAGATAACGCACGGCATTGATAAAGGCTTCGGGATCTTCGGTATCGATTTCAAGGTCGATTGAATCGATATCGGCGAAGCGCTTGAACAGTACGCTCTTGCCTTCCATCACCGGCTTGGAGGCCAGCGCGCCCAAATTGCCCAAGCCCAGAATCGCGGTGCCATTGGAAATCACCGCCACCATATTGCCGCGCGCGGTATATTCAAACGCCAAAGCCGGGTTGGCGGCAATCGCCTTGACCGGTACCGCCACGCCGGGCGAATAGGCCAGCGATAA
>CAZGKS010000180.1:0-3461 GCA_964526275.1 uncultured Methylobacterium sp.
GCGCGGTCCAGGGTCATGCGCAGGGGGGGGTCAGGCGCACGGCTTCATCCTTGGAGGTCGTGCGGATGTTGGTGAGCTTCTTGCCCTTGAGCACATTCACCTCAAGGTCGTTATCGCGCGTATGGATGCCGATCAGCATGCCTTGATACACTTTCCATCCCGGCTCGATCATCATCGAGCCGCGATCCTCAAGGTTCCACAACGCATAAGCGACCGCCTCACCCGCCTCGTTGGCGATCAGCACGCCGTTGTTGCGCCCACCGATCTCACCCTTGAAGGGCTCATAGGCCTTGAACAGACGGTTCATGATCGCCGTACCGCGTGTATCGGTAAGCAACTCGCTCTGATAGCCGATCAACCCGCGCGTGGGGGCATGGAACACAAGACGCTGACGGTTGCCGCCCGAAGGCTTCATCTCGATCATTTCCGCCTTGCGCTCGCTCATTTTCTGTACAACCGTGCCGGAATATTCTTCATCGACGTCGATCAAGACTTCTTCCACCGGCTCCAGCAAGGCACCGGCCTCATCGCGTTTGAACACGACACGCGGGCGCGAAACGGCAAGCTCAAACCCTTCGCGGCGCATGGTTTCGATCAGAATGGCGAGCTGCAATTCGCCGCGGCCGGAAACGTAGAACGAATCCTTGTCGTCCGCTTCCTCGATTTTCAGCGTCACATTGCCTTCGGCCTCCTTGAACAGGCGGTCGCGGATCATGCGGCTGGTGACCTTGTCGCCTTCCGTGCCCGCAAGGGGGGAATCGTTGACGATAAAGCTCATGGTGACGGTTGGCGGATCAATGGGTTGCGCGGTCATGGCTTCGGTAACCGCAGGGTCACAAAAGGTATCCGCCACCGTGCCTTTAACCAGCCCGGCGATGGAAACAATATCGCCTGCAACGCCTTCTTCGATCGGCTGACGCTCAATACCGCGAAACGCCAGAATTTTGCTCACGCGCCCGGTTTCAACGGTCGAGCCATCTTGCGCCAGCACCTTGACCGATTGGTTGGGCTTGATATTGCCCGAGGTGATGCGCCCGGTAATGATGCGCCCCAAAAACGGGTTGGCTTCCAGCAAGGTGCCGATCATCCGGAACGGGCCCTCTTCCACCTTGGCGAGCGGAACATGTTCCAGCACCATATCGAATAGCGGTCCGAGGGCTTGATCTTTTGGCCCTTCGGGCGAGCGCGCCATCCAGCCATCGCGGCCAGAACCATACAGGATCGGGAAATCGAGCTGGTCGTCGGTCGCATCGAGGGCGGCGAACAAATCAAACACTTCGTTGATGACTTCACCTGCGCGTGCATCCGGCCGCTCCACCTAGTTGACCGCCACAATCGGGCGCAGGCCCAAAGCCAGGGCCTTGGAGACCACGAATTTGGTCTGCGGCATCGGCCCTTCGGCCGCATCCACCAGCACAATCGCGCCATCAACCATATTGAGAATACGCTCAACCTCGCCGCCAAAATCGGCATGGCCTGGCGTATCGACAATGTTGATCCGCGTGTCTTTCCACATCACGGAAGTGCATTTGGCCAGAATGGTAATGCCCCGCTCTTTTTCAAGATCGTTGGAATCCATCACGCGTTCGGCAACGCGTTGGTTTTCACGGAAGGTGCCCGACTGGGCGAGCAATTTATCGACAAGCGTAGTCTTGCCGTGGTCAACGTGCGCGATAATCGCGATATTGCGGATCTGCATGGGGCCTTCCGGGGGAACGAGGGGCGGCGCGGGAGAGCATGGTAGGGTTTGAGGACTTCAAAACCGTGCTCGCTCGATGTGTTTTATTGCCTTGCCTTGCGATCAACCGGGTTCCGTTTGATCGCAAAAGGCTTGAGAAGTAGCGCTGCGGTATGAACCGCGCGCGCATGTTGCGGCGCACCCATACACGTGCCGCCCCGGATCAGCAACCCGTTTTAGGCTCAATCACGATAAAAGCCTGCGTTTTTGGGTTATCTGTTGCGAAAATTCGCTCAAGAGCAGAAAAATCGCGCTCGATTTTTCGGCGCTGGGCGGGTTACCGGCGAGCCGATGCAGCAAATCGGTGCGGAAGGCCAGAGCTTCGGCCTCCAGGGCGATCAAGGCATCGGGCGCGGTGACCTGATGGGCTTTGGCCACCAGTTCCGCCAGATATTGCAGATCACTCTCTGTCACGGGCGGATAATGCCGCTCATGGATGCGCTGGCGGAGCGCCACAAAGGCGGACGTTACGACAGAGCCCACCATGGCCAGAAAATAGATCCAATCCCCATAGCGATCAAAGAAGGTCATGACAGTCCCTTCGCCATAAGCGATGGTGCCGGGATGAATGGGGATACGGGCGGCGCGGTCGGAGGTGGTGGGCAGCGTGATATGGATCGCGCTTGGCTCTTCCTGTACCATCGCGGAGCGGAGCGAAAACAGCAGCCGCGTGACCTCGGCGATCTGGCTTTCATCCTTCTGGCGGCTCGCCACCAGCAGGTAATTGACCGCCAGAGTCTCGGTTTCTTCCGCCGGAAACGGCGGATCCTTGAAAAAGGTTCCGCGATTGACGGTCACGACATCGAATTTCTGGCCGCTTTCGGCCAACAGGTTCGCATCCCGGATCGCATGAAGCGGAAGGCCATTCTTGCTTTTCCGCTCAAAGGCTTCGCTCACAAACCGTGGCAAGCGGCCCGAACTGGGGATAGAAAACAGGACAGATTGAATTTTTCCGCTCTTCGTGCCTGCAAATAAGTCCTCCAACGTCGCCGCTTGCAGGCGGTATTGCCCTTCGCTGAAACCGTAATGCCCGAGGACCGCCTTGGCCAGCCCCTCGGTTGCCGGTGAAAACGCCGGGTAGGCGATAACCGGCACTTTGGCCAATTTCGCGCGCGCGCCAGTTTTCTCGGATGACGATTTTTTGGGCGGGTTCAAAGGATCGCCCAACACAAACACCGCATCTTGTCGCAGAACCGCGATCATCCCAACCGAACCTGGCACCACCACATCGGTGCGGACAACCGCCAGATCGGCTTTTTTCTGTTCGAGCAAGCGGGCGCTGGCTTCGCTGCCCTCGGTGAGGTGTACTTTCAGACGGATTTTTGCCCCCTCCCGCTGCAAGGCCCGCGCAAAAGCGTTCATCAGGGCGGCGTTTTCGCCCTGATTGAGGGTGCTGACCGCAACGACCAAGGTTACCGGGCGCAGGAGATATACAGCCCCGATGATCGTGGCAATAACCGCCCCGATCCAGAACAGAAAAGACCCAAACAGACGATCCATCCGCACGCTCCGCCTTATCGTTACGCTTTACTTGTCTACGTTACTTGTCTGTTTTAGGGTCAGGACTCATTATTGTGTCCGGAAGATCGCGAGCAAAGGAAGAAATAGCGACCTATCCAAGTTTAAAACAAGGAATGCGCTTTCCTTTTCGATGCGACCAACCTTCCATGTTTAATGGGTCCTGACCCTGGTTGCCTGCGTTATACGCCCTCTTTCAGGCGGC
>CAZGKS010000180.1:3471-4752 GCA_964526275.1 uncultured Methylobacterium sp.
CCCCGATCCAGAACAGGAAAGACCCGAACAGACGATCCATCACCACGCTCCGCTCTATATCCCCGCCTTATATCTCCGCGTTATTTGCCCTCTTTCATCCGGCGCATGGCGAGCGTGCGCAAGCGCAAGGCGTTGAGCTTGATAAAGCCCTCCGCATCGCGGTGATCATAGGCCACCGCGCCTTCCTCGAAGGTTACCAGCTCCTGATCATAGAGCGAATAGGGGCTTTCCCGCCCGACCACGGTGACATTGCCCTTGTCGAGCTTGAGGCGCACGCGCCCGCTCACAAATTCCTGCGATTTATCGCATAAAGCCTGGATCATTTCCCGCTCCGGGGTAAACCAGAAACCGTAATAGACCAGCTCGGCATAGCGCGGCATCAAGGATTCTTTGAGATGCATCGCCTCCCGGTCGAGCGTGATGCTCTCGATCCCGCGATGCGCGGCGTGCAAAATCGTCCCGCCCGGCGTTTCATAAACCCCGCGGGATTTCATGCCCACGAAGCGGTTTTCCACCAGATCGAGCCGCCCGATACCATTGGCCTTGCCCAGTTCGTTGAGCTTGGTGAGCACGGCGGCGGGGGAGAGCTTCACCCCATCGATGGCGATTGGATCGCCTTTTTCGAAATCGATGCTGATGAGGGTGGCTTTATCGGGCGCATCTTCCGGCGAAATCGTGCGCATATAGACCATTTCGGGCGCTTCCTGCGCCGGATCTTCCAGCACTTTGCCTTCCGAGGAAGAGTGCAGCAGGTTCGCATCCACGGAAAACGGCGCCTCGCCAAATTTGTCCTTGGCGATCGGGATCTGGTGCGCCTGCGCAAAGGCGATCAGTTTGGTGCGCGAGGAAAGATCCCATTCCCGCCAGGGCGCAATGATCTTGATATTGGGGTTGAGCGCGTAATAGGTCAGCTCAAAGCGCACCTGATCATTGCCCTTGCCGGTTGCGCCATGCGAAACCGCATCGGCCCCAACCTGCTGCGCAATCTCGATCTGCCGTTTGGCGATCAGCGGGCGGGCAATGGAAGTGCCGAGCAGGTATTGCCCCTCATAAAGCGCGTTCATGCGGAACATGGGGAACACGTAATCGCGCGTGAATTCCTCGCGCAGATCTTCCATGAAAATGTTTTGCGGCTTGATGCCGAGCATTTCCGCCTTGCTGCGGGCGGGGGCGAGTTCTTCCCCTTGCCCGAGATCGGCGGTGAAGGTCACGACCTCGCACTTGTAGCTCTCATGCAGACATTTAAGGATGACTGAGGTATCGAGCCCTCCCGAATAGTCC